>NVWB01000073.1 GCA_002733575.1 Blastopirellula sp.
AGCTCGTAGTTATGGCAAATGCGTTGCTGCGTGACAGTCGGAAATGGACCGAAATGAGGGCTTGACCAATACGGATACTCAGCGATGCAAGCATCGCCTGCCGGGCAGCCGAATGGCCCGGTATATGCAACGGCAGGGACACAAATGTGGACGGCACAGAGTGCGGCGTTTGATGCGGCTCATGCGTTTAGTGCCGATCTATCAGACACCAAACACCAGCAAGAAGCATCCGCAGCACAAGGTTTACCCTTATCTGCTGCCAGGGCTGGCGATTAATCGGCCAAATCAGGTCTGGTGCGTGGATATCACCTACATTCCCATGCATTGTGGCTTTCTCTATCTGGTGGCGATTATGGATTGGTACAGCCGCAAAGTTTTGTCCTGGCGTTTGTCAAACAGCATGGAAGCAGGCTTTTGCGTTGAAGCCCTGAATGAGGCCTTTGCAAAATATGGAAAGCCAGAGATCATGAACAGCGATCAAGGCAGTCAATTTACCGGCGTTGAATGGACACAGGCGTTGAAAGATGCCGATACCAAAATATCCATGGATGGGCGCGGGCGCTGGATAGATAACCAGATGATTGAGCGGCTCTGGCGATCCTTGAAATATGAATGCATCTATCTCAATGCTTTTGAAACCGGATCGCAGGCACGCACAGGGATCGGAAAATGGATGACATACTACAACACTGAGCGCCCGCATTCGACCCACGGAATATTGACGCCGCAAGAAGCTTATGAAAGAAAAACAGAACCAGTGAAAATTGCAGCCTAAATGAAACTATGATCCATCTTAAACTGGCTGCTAACTGGTCGAAATAATAGGACCACCTCCGTCAGAGCATGCCCGGGCAGGTCGCATGAATGCTCATGGGATTTCTGTTTTTTATGGTGCTGATACTGCAGAAGGTGCTGTGGCCGAAGTTCGACCAGCGGTTGGTAGTCAAACCCTCGTTGGAAGGTTTGACCTAATACGTCCGATTAAATTGCTAGACTTTCGTGCTTTGAAATCACTGAGCGAACGCGGGAGCATCTTTGATCCTGAATATGCAACTCGATTAACGCGGATGACATTCTTGCGATCTTTGAATAACCGCATATCCCGTCCTGTGATGCCGACTGATGAGGAAGTTGAATATCTCACCACTCAAGCGGTAATTGATTTCCTAGCTAATGGGCTATCGGTTGAATTGGACGGTGTGATTTTTCCCTCTTCTCAAACGAATGAAGCTACTACAAATGTTGTCTTATTCCACCGTTCAAGCAAAATTGTTGAGCTTGATTTGCCCAAGGGGACTGAGCTAAGTGCCCACACCTCTAGGTCAACGAGCGAAGGTGCAGAGCGCGATTATTATGTTTGGGAGAAAGTTCCACCTGAGGAAGAAGAGGTGGTAGAGTCGGCAAACCGACCGCCATTTGCAGGTCTTCATTTGGCTATGAATTATGTGACGGATCCACTTGAAGACAAAACCCTCCACCTTGATATGGAATCTCTTTCAGTTCAAATCGTAACAGCTGCGACCTATGCGACAGATGATTATTCAGTACTTAGACATCGCATGGAGATGCGGGCAAGAAGCGATTTCTAGACCTTTGTGACGTTCTCAACTTGTTGTATATTTATTATAACCGATCAATCGCCAAAGCCACCTTGACTGCATTAATTTAGAAATCAGACAGCATTTCTCTGACGGTATTTCGTTCAATTAGACGGGAGAATTTCTTATAATTCGAGTTTTCCTTTTGCCATCGCCCTGCAACAATGGAGACATGAACTCCAGCAGCCTTGCTGACCTTTTCAATATCATCGTTGCTCGAATAGACCTTTTTAAAAATACTCTTCACAAATTTTGAAGGTAATAAACAGTTCTTAGCCAGATCATCAGCCTCTTTCTCAACCACATCATCTGAATCGATGTCCAATTCATCAAAGAAAACATGATTAGTGGTAGATAATATTTCATAATGGCGTGCCAAATGAGCCAGTTCGTGCAGTAGAGTGAACCAAAAATTATCAATCCGATCATGTCGAAGAGTAAGACCTATCACGGGTACTTCACCTTTCAGAAGCATCACAGCTCCATCCAAAAAAGTGCCTGGCAAGAGTGGAAGAACAACCACTGTGATTCCATGCTTTGAGAGTTCTTGAATAGCTCTCAATGGACCGTTCGAGTGCGTACTAAGTTGAGCGATGGCAATCAAAAATTGTTTATTAATCTGCTTGGGACTAAAAGTTCCGGTAGGAGGATTGCGAGCTGCTTTGTCTAGGACTGCACCCTGCCAAATGAGAAGTGCATTGTCATCGGTTTTTCCACTTGCGCGTTGGGACTGAGTTTTTCGATTAAGAGAAGGAACATATTGTTCGCCAAACGCATTCTTCAAAAATGCGCCAATGCCTTCTGGCTGTAAATCCAAGCCAATTTCTCTGAGTTTCGTCAAAATTGGTTGACTCACTTCCACTTTGTCAGCCGAGCTTGGATCTTCTTTCTTCATTAAAGACTCATAGGGGATTCTTAGACCGGCATTAAGAGCTCTCATCATGTCGACCGTCAGTTTTCGTTTTCCCGATAGAACTTCGGATACCCGCGCGCGGGATCCTATATACTTTTCCAGTTCTCTGGGTGTCATATTCTTTTGTTCCATCCGTAAACGGATAGCAGCAATGGGTGTAGGGGCGTCCACAACGATACGCTCTTTTTCGTAGTTCTCGATAAGAACTGCAAGCACTTCAATTTCATCGGACGTATCTTTGCTCGATGGAGAGAGCATCAGTTTTTGCATTTGTTCTTTTGCTGCTTCATGAGCTTGCTTGTCTTTGATTGGTTTGATCATCATGCGGCCTCCCGATCCGTACGATTTTGGTTGTCAGAGCGATGGGTATCGCGTCTTTGACAGCCTACAACGAGCAGAATACCTCGATCGAAACAGGTAATACATTCGACTAGAATGGTGCTGTCAGCCAATAGAAATCTCACTTTCGGTAATTCGTTGAAATCGGCAAGAGGGTAGTCGTCTTGAAAAGCCTCAAGATTCGCCCAGTCGCCATTTGTAAGCTCGTATAATAACGCTCTTGCGTCTTCGCAGGCGGCGGCATGGTCGCAGTTTGCAATAAACTGCTGAATTTCATCTTGTCCGCAAACCCGCATTTCAGCCCCTTCAGGAACCCTAAATAATAAAAGTTCCCAAAATGGGAGCAAGTATGTTGACTCGTGTGCTAATCTAAGTCATGTCTATGTATGTACCCAATATGGGAACAAACAAAAAAAGTCAACGCTATTGGGTTCAAAAGGGGCCAATAGTCGTTTGTTGAAACGCCAAAACTCTCCATGAAAGGAGCACCAAATGGCTGAAGATACTGAAACACTTTCATTGAGTCTCAAGCTTGATGATCAAACTTTTACTACAGATGATCCGATTCTAACCGGCCGTCAAATTAGGTCATTGGGAAATTTGGTCCCGGCAAGTGATTTTGTCCTGCTAGAAATCGCCAACGGTTCATCACGTTCGATTGGATTGGATGAAGATGTTGATCTACGCGCCGCTGAATCAGCATGCTTTGTGTCTTTTCGGTCTGACCGAGTGTACTCCCTCACAGTCAATGAGCGTGGCTTTGAATGGGGTGCAGAGGAAATATCAGCCGCCGAATTGCGCCGCTATGGTGACATCCCCGAAGATCATGAACTGGTGCTAGACAGCAAAAACGACCGGACCATTCCTGATGACGGAGTTGTGCGTCTGAAACCCAAGGGAGTTGAACGAGTTCTTTCACGCCCTGTAGAAAAAATCTGCATCATCATCAATGCGCGTGAAAAATATGTTGATGCTGGAAAGTTGAGCTTCAAAGAGCTTGTTGAACTGGCGTTCCCTGGATCAGGCAACGGTCCGGATACCACTCACACCGTCACCTATCGAAAAGGCCGGGGCGACGCGCCTGAAGGCACATTGATCGTCGGCGAGAATGTTAAACTCAAAAAAGGAATGGTCTTCAATGTCTCAGAAACTGATAAATCATAGTCCTGATCTCCTTCGATTGAAGGAGGACGGTTACGAAATAAGCATCAAGCATGGCCATCTTGTTGTGCGTGGCATCCCGTATGTGAACGAGAATCGGGAGGTGAAGACAGGGATACTTGTCTCCACTCTTGCGCTCTCGGGAGACAAAACCCGTCCCCCGGATACGCATATCATGATGTTCTCCGGCGAGTATCCTTGTGATAATCATGGTCAAAAACTCACCGCAATTGCACATACCTCGCAACGAAAACTCATTGGCGGTGAACTTACTATTGACCATTCGTTCTCCAGCAAACCTAAATCAGGTGGATACGTGGATTACTTTGAAAAAATCTCGACTTACGCAGCAATTATCGCCAATCAGGCAGCAGCGTTAAGGGTCGGAATTACGCCACGAACATACAGAGTTATTGAATCACCCGATGATTCCCCCTTCGTATATTTTGACAATGCTTCAGGTAGGGCAGGGATCACGGCCGTGACCGAAAAATTGAAGCTCGGTTCCATTGGTCTGGTCGGTCTGGGTGGTACGGGCGGTTATATTCTGGACCTAGTCGCGAAAACGCCTGCTCAGAAGATCCATCTCTATGATGATGATCACTTGGAGCAACATAACGCATTTCGCGCTCCTGGTGCGGCAACACTTCAGCAGCTTCGTGAGCGGCCATATAAGGTGGACTATTTTGCCAGAATTTATTCTGAGATGCACACCGGCATTGTACCTCATGCTCACAATATCACCGAGGAGAACGTTGATCAGCTACTTGAGCATGATTTCGTCTTCTTGTGCATGGATGCCAATGATGAAAAGGCCGCAATTGTCGCCGCGCTATTGGCAAAGGGTATTCCGTTCATTGACGTTGGAATGGGGCTTGAGCTAATTGACAATGGGCTTACTGGCATTGTGCGTACAACTATTGGAACACCAGAAAAGAGTGACCACATATACGCACGGGGACGCATTCCGATGATCCCAAGAGCAGACGATAACCTTTATGCCAGCAATATACAGGTTGCCGATCTCAATGCACTCAACGCTGCTTTGGCTGTTATTCGGTGGAAGAAATATTTTGGTGTCTACAAAGATACCGAACATGAACACTTCAGTGCCTTCACGCTGGATGGCAATTACCTCCTGAATGAGGATGCGGCATGACACGGGCAAGTCAGTTGAAGCATCGTTTTGTAGAAAACATCCCGGCATCATTGGATTCTGGGGTGCTCTACATAGCACCCGATTACGCAACCATGATCCATTTGTGTTGCTGTGGGTGTGGCAACGAGGTTGTTACACCACTTAGTCGAAAAGACTGGAAGTTCACATTTGATGGCGAAAGCGTCTCGGTTCATCCATCTGTTGGTAGTTGGTCTTTGCCGTGCAAATCTCACTACATCATCAAAGGGGGAGTAATCAGGTGGGCGGGCCAGTGGACTGATGCTCAGATCAAAAGTGGAAGGCAAAGAGATCTAATGTCCAAGAGAGGCACTGTCGGTAGCCAAAAATCGATTTCAGAATTTGAGCAGAAGACAGTGAATGAGCATGCTCCCAAACCAAGCCTCTATAGAAGGTTGATTGATTTGCTATTCTCTTGAGGTCATCTGCGTCGCTGCAAGTATTGAATACCAATCTATTTTTCCCCAAGTGCCGCTTGCCCCCAAACATACCGTTCTGCCTTAGGTTGGTAATGATAAATACCAGCTATCGTGACCTTGGGAACTATTCTGATAAGATTTGATATTCAGTACTCTCGGCCCTTTGCTGCCATTCGCGCTAATCAAAGCCGATCAAGTAAAGTTCCCTAAAGCAGCCATTCAATGGGTCCAGGCTATTCCAATTTCTGGATGTCGGCTATGCGGACAAAGTGACCAAGTTTGGATGATGTGAATGCCGGGTTTGCGACACAGACTGAATGACTACCATTTTTGCTAAACTTAGCTCGACCAATTCACCAGTTCTGGATTTACAATAATTCCCAATCCGCTCTTTGATGGAAATCGAAAATTATCTGGCCGCAAGATTCCGTTTCTGCCAAACCATCACAGATGGCTCGGAAATATCTTGTTTCAACAAGATTTTACCATAAGCACCTTCGCGAGCTAGTGGTCTGTTTTGCATGCTCTGCCCAACTGCTAAGGCAGCGCGGGTCAGCAGGCTAGTTTCTCCGACGTGAGCGCCCAATATGACATCAATTCCAAATGTGGAACAATGTTTTGCTAGATCAATGGAGCGCAAAATGCCTCCACATTTTGAAACCCTGATATTCGCGATGAACTGCCCCGCATATTGTGAATAGAGAAAAATGTGTTCTTTGTTCAAACAACTTTCATCGAGAATAATTTTAGTATTCAGTTCATTGGCTATTTCGTGCATTGCATCAACATTAAATGCTTGAACCGGCTCTTCGATGGCCCAAAATGGACGATTTAGTCGCTTGCAATAAGCAATACATGTATCAGCATCAGTCCATAAATTATTGGCATCAACTCGAAGCGTTGCCGATTTAGGTAGCTTGGCGAAACGCTTTTGATCACGCACATGATTACCGCTCAATTTGGCTTTAAAATCCGAGAACCCATAGAGTTGGTAGGCCAAGCTTATCGCCAGTGTTTTCTTTGGTGAACTGTCACCCAACACAGCAGTATAAGTGACTGGTTCTTTCAAAAGAGGAAGGCCAAGTAGGGGTTCAAGTTCAAGATTTTTTCTTTGTCCTAAAAGGTCCAAAACGGCAAGCTCAATGGCACAGAATGCCGATGGGTTTTTATCAATTAAATATTTATTTTTTTCAATCCACCCACGGAAAGTTTCTAATTTTGTGGAGACTTCGGAGATCTCATGTCCGTGCTTTTCTAAAAACGAAAATGTGCTCTGAGAAGTTTCTCCTGTGACGTATTCTCTTGGGCAGCCTTCGCCATATCCAGTTTGGCCTTTGTCGTCGGAGAGGCTAACAATAACGTTTTGGGTTTCACTCCTCTCAGCAGATGCATGTTTGAAACTAAACCTCATTGGGCTATCGAAATGCCCATATCGAAATGAGAAGGCCATAGTTACTCCTGTTCAATCAGAGTTCTCAATTTTTCACCCCACTCTTTTGAATATGCTAGAATAGTTGGCTTATATTGGGCTTCCCTAATTCCATTCTCCAAACTCCAATCTTTGATGGTCTCGCAGGCATTTTTGCGGAAACGGATTACCTTCGATTGTTGTAGCCTGCCACTCTCCCGTTTATCATCATATTCACTATTGAGAGTGCGCAATGCGTTATCAAGGGCTTGCGCCAACAAGTCAGCAATCTTTGGCACATCGTATTCCAAATATAGGCGGTAGCAGCTATTAGTCTCATCTGCGAGAGCCATAAAACCGCCAGCCTCAATCTGGTGATCCACAAGGATACGGCTCACCGCCTCAATAAGTTGATATTCGCTCAGTTTTTCGCCGGTAATGTTGGTGACACCTCGGCCCTTCTGAATGAAGGTTATGGCCGGACAGTCTCCCAAACCTTTTTCCGCGCGAACAATATCATTGATATTATAGCGATAGAGTCCGGAACGGTTAGTGATAAAGATATAATAATCCTCGCTCATCTCCAATTCATGAAGCCCAACGAAATGATGAATTTCGGCTTCCCAGTCTGCACGCTTAACAAATTCATAAACGTGATGATTGAGCAAGGGTAAGCAAATATTGTTGAGGGCATCCACATTGGCTGATCCCATAAATTCACTTGCGCCATAACCAAATTCAACAAATCTTACATCACTTGGCAAGTGCCGTTTCAATTGATCTATGGCGATGCCACAACTTCCACCTGTCCATGTGGCAATAGTGGACAATTTTGGCCAGATATCGCGCGGGTTCAGCTGTTTGTTGGCGTTAAATTTTTTATTAAGTTCTGTTATACGCATGCCCTGCGACCGTTTTCGGATTTCAGGTAGAATGGCCAGCGCTTCTGGTAGTAGCCATGAGGTGTGTTCCCCAGCAAGAGATTTTAGTAGGTTTTGAAGGTCGCTTTCAATCAGGTGAACCAGTTTAAGTATTGAGGAGGGATTGGCGGTTACAATGCCTGTCAGGTTTTGTGTTGCCAACACTGCCAAGGCGTAAGCCTGATATTTCGCGGCTAAATCTTCTATTGAGAACGCGGAGGGTGGTAGAATAAATTTTTTTGCAAGGATTGGTGATACGGATTTATAGGTACTGCCAGACATGGAGCCAAATGGAAGCCCGTTTTTCAATCGACCTTCTTCCGCTGGGCTGGCAAATCCAAGGATTGAACCAGCCATGAACTTTGTATCGCGCCACAAAGAAATAGCCAGATGCTTTTGTGCATGTTTGACCTGTTTCAATCCGTGATGTGTGAGGGGAATATCTTTATATCGCCCGGTTGTACCACTGGTGCGCGCATAATAGAGCGGTGGGGCGATTGTTAAGGTAGGCTCCCCGTCCATTTGACGGTTGATGAGTGGAGCTAGTTGGTCATAGTTATTTACTGGAACGTTTTTTCGATATTCATCCAAGTTGGAAATCGAGGCAAAATTATGAGCGAGGCCAAACTCTGTTTGCGCATTTTCCCGCAAAATCTCCTTCAGCAATTTGAGCTGCGTCTCTTCCGTTTGGCGAGTCGCGGTTATTAGGGGGCGGCGGATTTTAAAATCATTCCACCACATGTTTGCGCTAATTCCTTTGTTGATCAGAAAATGCGACACGATTAGCCCTTAGATATTTTTGATGGCTTTTCCGTCGATGTTGTAAACGGAGCTGCCATTTGCTTCAAAAATCCGTTTGGCCATTCAGTATTGCCGATACCAACGCGCCCCACCTGTTCGTTTTTGGGAAGAAAACGGGTGCCGAATATTGCATCCCACACGATCAGATTATTACCATAATTGGAGTGGGCCTCCGAGACTTTTGCAGAGTGATGCCAACGATGTAATTCAGGTCCAGCGATAATCCAGTTGAGAGGGCCAAGCCTCACGTCTGAATTAGAGTGCTGATAAAAACCATTAATCGCATATAGCACAAAGTAAGCTGCAAACACTTCAGGCGAAACGCCAAGCAGCAAAAACGGCAACGTATCACCCAAAAACTGAATCGCTTTATCTAACGGATGAAAACGCCCAACATTGGCCGTATAAAGCTTTTCAGCTGCATGGTGCACAGCGTGCAATTTCCAAAGAATTCTGTTGCGATGGAAGGTCCTGTGTAGCCAGTATCTAAAAAATTCCGCGATAACCAACATGATCATAATCTGCACCAGTATAGGCGCATCATGTGGCCAGATATTTTGAAAAGGCGCATCACCGTTTTGTGCAAGCTTGACAATTAATACCAACGCAAGAATTTTCAAGACGGCTGGCAGTGCCACCTGTACCAGAGTCAAAAACACACCGTCATTTAAAACATCTTCCGTGCTTGGTCGCCACTCCTCACGGTTTGGGGCAAATGTCTCGTGCAATAGAATTCCGAATGCAGCAAGCAGCACGCTCAAATAGGCGGAAAACAGCAGTGGAGAACCGGTTTCGATTAGCCATATAAATAACAAATAGCCGCCGACCATCAGAACTGGGTAAGTAATATATTTTGTATAGACGTAGTTCGTAGGAGTTTCTCCATTGTACCAAGCGCCTTTGATTGCGGAACCCAAGACTAGAATATAGGCAGCTAATCCGAAGTGAAATGCGGTAGATATAGCGCCATCAAACCATGAATGCGCACTCAAATTGGTAACTCCGATAATCAATCGCAACAACATTGTTGCAATATAAATCCAACCAAGCGCAATTAAGATATTACCCAAACGAGGTCGGGATATTTTAGGCGGTACAATCAATGTTCCCATAATCATGACCAAGAGTATAAAACACTGAACGACTAATAATGTAGTGTATGGCATTGTATTACTGTGCCATAAACCAAATTGTGGAAGGAACGAAAAATCATGCGATTGCAAAACATATTGCAAGACCACGCGAAGTCCAAAAATTCCTGTGAGTAAGCAAAGCAGAACGCGATAGTGGATTACACTGGTCATCAATTCGAACATCCAATAATTTTTAATCGCTGAGGGACAGAACAACAATATATAAACTTGTATATCAAACCCTTGTAAAGTTTAAGCATATTTGTAGATAAATAATCGCACGTTATTTCACACTCGGATTAATATGTTTCTGTCCCAGAAACGACCGCGGGAAAGAGAGTCACTAAGGGCTCGAAGCGGTAATTCGACTTTCCGATGATGGGTAGAAACCAATGACTGCTTTCACGAAATCGGATGATATCCTTGCAGCTCGTTCAACTTCCGCTTTCCCCCCAACTTACCGTTCTGCCTTATGCTGGTAATGATAAATACCAGTTATGATGACCTTGGCAACGAGGTTTGATATTCGGTACTCACGACCCATTGCGGCCATCGCCATAATGTCTGCAGCAGGTCAGTGATGCTTTCACCCCCTTTCGGTGAATGTACCATTCACCTGTCGGGCAAGGGATGGCCGCAGGTTTCGTGTTCTGGCCGTGATTGATGACTATTCGCGGGAATGTCTAACTCTGGTTGCAGACACTTCACTCTCCGGCATGCGCGTCACCCGGGAACTCGACGAACTGATTGCAAAACGTGGCAGCCCACGAACAATTGTTTCGGACAATGGAACCGAACTAACCAGTATGGCCGTTCTTAATGGTGCCAGGAAACCGGTATAGAATGGCACTATATTGCTCCGGGGAAGCCAATGCAAAATGGTTTTGTTGAGAGTTTCAACGGCAGTTTCAGAGATGAATGCCTGAACGAAACATTATTCTCAACATTGGCGGAAGCAAGAGCCCAGATCATTGCTTGGAAGGAGGATTACAACACGCAAAGACCGCACTCATCACTGGGCAATATGACGCCCTTAGAGTACGCGATGAAAATGGTGCTGGAAAAACAGGCTGCATAAGGCCATAAAACAACCCTAGGATTCTCCAGAAACTTGGAGGAGACAATGGGTGCAGGTCAGCAAACCTGACCCAACTCGGACAAATAGAATGAATTAATTAGAGAAAACGGCAAAGAAATATTCATAATATTACGTTCTTTTGAACAGTTCAAACATACAATTTTCCAATATGTTAAATCGATGATCGATATATTCTCGATGCATTGACATAGGCCAGTTTTTCGGATTCATCGGTTGACATGCCACTAAGAAATTCCCGGGTGGCGGCAATCCAGTCTTCAATGCCATTCGCCATATTAACAACTGGCCAGTCGCTTCCCCAGACCAGCCGATCAGGTCCAAAAGCGGTCGCGACATGATCAATACATGGGCGCACGGTTTCCAGCGACGCCGCCCCTGGCGCGCAATAGGCCATAACGCCAGAGATCTTGCAGGCAACGTTTGGTAAGGCGGCCAGGTCCGAAATGCCTTGCCGCCAGGGATCAAGATCGCCACCGGCGATATCGGGAACCCCGCAATGGTTAAGGATAAAGCTTGTATTATCACAAGCTTTGGCGAACTCCACCGCAATGGCTAATTGGCGTGCAAGAAAGCATATGTCGAACGTGAGATCGCGATCTCCAAGCTTCCTGATATTGGCCCTGAACAAATCTGTTTTTGACAGTTCATCATCAACCACATGGAGAATGCGCCGGTACCCGACGACCGGGAAATCCCCACATTCTTCAAGCCAGGCATCATAGCCTTTGTCTGTTTCAGGGCGGCATGAGGCTATCATTCCTACAATCTTGTTGGTCGGATCAGCAGCCAGTTTCGCAACAAATCGAGCTTCGGCCTGATAGTCTGTATCGTCCACGCCGGTCTCCATAAAAAGTGTTCCGGCAATTCCCGTATCCCTGGTGAGGTCTTGATAGTCTGGAACGGTGAACGCCTTGTTGGCCAACACTGGAATGTCATCGGTCCACGAACAACCTGCAATGTCGGGGTATATCAAATGTTGGTGCGTATCCAGTAACGGGGTCATGATATTCCTCTTCCTTTATTTGTTATTCGGGGTCGGCAATAACTTCCTGACGTTGTTCACCTAACCCTTCGATGCCCAGTTCAATTATATCACCCGGCTTAAGATATGTTGGCGGCTTCATTCCCATCCCGACGCCTGGAGGCGTACCGGTTGATATAATATCACCTGGCTGCAGGCTCATGAACCGGCTGAGATAGGATACGCAGTGAGCAACTCCATAAACCATTGTTTTAGTTGATCCATCCTGCCGTGTTTGGCCATTTAAACGTAACCACATCTTCAGATTTTGTGGATCGGAAACCTCTTCTTTTGTCACCAGCCATGGCCCGATCGGGCCAAAATTATCAGCAGATTTCCCCTTGGTCCTCTGGCCCGCATGTTCAGTCTGGAAAGCGCGCTCGGAAACATCGTTGATCACGCAATAGCCTGCCACGTGGTCCATCGCATCTGCTTCACTGACATATTTAGCCCGCGCGCCTATGATGACGCCAAGCTCGACCTCCCAATCAGTTTTTTCTGAACCTCTCGGTATAATAACCGGGTCATTGGGTCCGCAGATCGCCGATGTGGCCTTCATGAATATGACCGGCTCCGGCGGCACATTAAGCCCCGATTCAGCTGCATGATCCGCGTAGTTGAGGCCAATGCAGATAAATTTCCCGGTTCCGGATACACATGGACCAAACCTCACACCGGCCGCGACCTGGGGTAATGTAAAAAGGTCGGCCTTTGACAGCTCAACAAGCTTTTCCGGTGATAAATTCTCACCTGCAATGTCGACAATAATATTCGACAGGTCTCTTACATTCCCATTCTTGTCCAGCGCACCTGGTTTTTCGTAGCCGCTTGGGCCATATCTGAGAAGTTTCATAATAAATCCATTTATTGAGTTTGTTAAGTGTTTGACCATCCACCATCAATGACATGAGCCATTCCAGTGGTAAAACTGGAATCGTCGGATGCCAGATAGACAACGAGCGATGCTATTTCCTCAGGAGTGCCGATCCGCCCCATGGGTTGACGCGCAACAAATGCTGCCCGCGCGGTATCGTAATCTCCTTGTGCGCGCATGCGATCGTGTAGCGAAGGAGACTCTACCGTTCCCGGACAAATCGCATTGCAACGAATACCTTGCTGGACAAAATCGGCGGCTACGGCCTTGGTCATGCCAATAACAGCTGCTTTGGTTGCGCCATAGGAAAACCGGTTGGGGGCGGCAATAATAGACGAGGCAACGGACGACATATTGATAATTGAGCCACCACTATTTTCCAGTATCCCCGGTATAAACGCCCGCATCATCCGGTACATTGCAGTGACATTTAAATCCAGCGAGAATGCCCAGGCGTCTTCATCGCAATCAAGAATGCTTCCATGATCAACGATTCCTGCACAGTTGAACAACACATCCAGCGGCCCGACTTTGTTTACTGCCTCTTCAATTGAAGGAGGACTGCAAACATCAAGGACAAATATATCCAGTCCCTCAGATTTTAAATTAGTAAGAGCTTCTTCATTGATGTCAGTGGCAAATACGTGTGCGCCCTCACGGTGCATTGCCAGGGCTGATGCTCTGCCTATGCCCTGACCAGCTGCCGTTACGAGGCAGGTTTTGCCTTCCAATCTGCTCATATTGTTCTCCTGCAATTCACACCGGCAAACAAGCCGGGCCGATAGGTTCGAATGTTTTGTAGGTCAGGATAAATTCCGTATGACCCAGTTCCTCAGACTTGCTTTTGTTGCCATTTGCCAGATTTTTAACAAGATCAACGATTTCTTCTCCAACCTGATCAAGAGTAGCCTCACCATTCAGAATCTTGCCTGCATTGATGTCCATGTCTTCGCTTAAACGCTCATACATTTCAGGGTTGGCCGCAATTTTAATCACTGGCGAAATTGCCGATCCAACCACCGAACCCCGGCCGGTCACAAACAAGGTCATATGCACGCCGGATGCCATCATCTCAACGATTTCTGCATTATCCGAAATATTAGGAAACCCGAAGCGCACGTCTCCGTCCGGCACCACATCCATCAGATACAAACCACCTTTTGGTGGCACATCGCCGGGTTTTATCAGACCGGAAATCGCAGACCTGCCGGATTTTGCATAGGCACCCATAGACTTCTCTTCAATCGTCGAAAGTCCGCCATCAGCATTGCCAGCAGCAAAGCTGCCATAACCAAGTTTGGCGTAATATTGCGCGGCCTTACTGATTGATGCACGTAGTTCTTCCGCCAGCTCGGGGGTTTTTGCCCGGTCTGCCATAATGTCTTCGCAGCCAATCAACTCTCCGGTCTCTTCGAAAATACAAATAGCACCTTGATCCACCAGCATATCGAATGCTCGACCAGCAGCGGGGTTGCCGGTAATGCCGCTGGTACCATCCGATCCACCGCATATAGTTCCAATCGACAATTCGTTGATATCCATGGAAACCGGTTCGATTTGGCTCAATGCCTCCGCTTGCTCAGATACCCAGTTTTGCCCCCGTTTGATGGATGAAAGCGTTCCGCCTTCGCGCTGAATAACAATTGAGCGAACTGGTCGCCCAGTCTTCTCGATCAATTTTTGCAATTTCGCCCGGTTAAAACTTTCACATCCCAGCGAGACCAACAAAACCGCGCCGACATTTGGATGGGTGCAGAGCTTTTCCATCATGTTTTGAGCATAATCATTCGGATAACAGCCGGGAAAACCAATCAGGTGTGCCGTATTCCGGTTTGGTATCACGATCTCGCGCGCCACATGATGGGCGCATTCAACCAGATAGGCGACCGCCACGATGTTGCGGATACCTTTTCGTCCATCAGATCGTAAATATCCCTGCATTTCACCCTCCCTCATCTTCAAGCACGTAAGTCGGTATGTAATCGCTTTTCATATTATGCACATGCACGTGATCACCAATACCGATATCGCCGGTTGCAGAACCAATGGACACGCCATATTTCAGCACCTTGTTGCCTGATGCGATCACTTGGCAGGCGAGTTTGTGCCCAAGACCAATATGCTCTTTGATGAAGATTTCAAGTCCATCAATCTGTATCCGTTCACCACCATCAATAGCGCCACGCAAGACCAATATATTGTCGTTTGGCGACAGCAGCAATAGCCGGGGATCGGTTACTGCATCGTGTTCATCATCATCTGTTCGGTTCATTGGTTTCATTCCTCAAAGTCGGGCAAAAGTTGCATTATCAATCATGTCCCAGTCAAATTCGATACCCAATCCCGACCCTTCAGGAAGTGTGGCAATGCCATTGCTAATCGGCAATGGTTCAGCCAAACCGAATTCAAAACTATTTGTCGGATAGAGAAGTTCGAGGTAGGTCGAATTGTTAACCGCGCCATTGACATGAAGATTAACCAGTTCCAGCGGATGAAAAATTGACGAATGAATTTCGCAGTTCATGTGGAAGGCTTCTGCCAGATGGGCGGTTTTCATTACGCCGGTTACTCCGCCGGTCCAGCTAACATCAGCGCGCACGATATCCACAACCCTTGTGGCAATACATTCAGCAACCGAATAAGGATGCTTCGCCAACACCTCAGTGCCGAGAACTGGTATTTCAAGCACACGCGTAAGCTCACGCAAGGCAGAGAAGGATTCATCAGGAAGAGGTTCTTCAAGCCATTTGAAATTAAGTCTCTCCAGAGCCCGCCCAAACTGGATAGCCTCTTCCAACGTATAAGGAGCCACCGGATCAGCCATCAGGTCAAAGTCTTCACCCACTGCGTCCCGTATCGCCTCGTGTATTTCTATATCCTGTTTGAGCGATTTGCCGGGAGGGTGGGTTTTGTAGGCTTTATAACCCTCATTCTTAACCGCCAACGCCTCGGCTACATAGACATCTGCATCCGGTAAAACCAGCGATGAACAGTAGACAGGAACCTCTTTGCGCGCACCGCCGAGATAACGCCACAGCGGTTGATTGGCTGCTTGTGCGCCAAGCAGCCAAAGACAAATGTCCGCCGGCCCGAAGGTATAAATCGGTAGATGATGCCACCAGCGATCGGCAACCCGGTAAGCCTTCCAGATGGCCTCGCGGTCAAGCGCATTCCGGCCAACCAAAAGCGGACGCAAGGATGAAGCCGCAAGATGACCGGCCCCCAATGCTGAACGCCCTGCAAATCCAAACATTGAAGCACTTAAACCAGATTCCGTTTTGACAGTGAGAACCAGAAACTCCAAGCCATCAATAGTAGCGCCATCCCTGAAACTATCAGCCGTGAGGGTGAGGCCTTTATGACGGCAGCAACGGATTTCAACGTCTGAAATTCTCATGGCAAGCATCAAAATTTTCCAAATTTCAAATAGGCATCTTGAGGGTCCATACCATCCAAAATTGCAGTACGAACCTTATTCTCGGTCTGCATGGCGATTTCCGCCTTTTCTGTTACCTCCTCCACGAGCGCATGGGGAATACGCACCATTCCATCTCTGTCACCGCTGAGATAATCACCGGGGCAGATCAACACATCGCCAATAACAATTTCCACATCAAACCCGCGCGGCAACCAATGGCCAACAATATCGCGCGGTGTATGAAACCGGCTCCAGCTCTGAAATCCCATCTCAATCAGAAAATTCGTATCTCTAATTCCGCCGTCAACCAAACAACCCAAAACGCCCTTTGCCTTCAAGGTTTCGGCTGATAATTCACCCATCTGGGCAATTTGGCGGTCATGTGGCTGACAAACCCAGATATGACCGGACTTTGCTTTTGAAAGAAGACCGGTCCATTGCAACAATGTTTCATGCGCATCAGCAGTTTCATCCACCATACCCTCGATTGTAAATACCGGACCGCACAACAATTTTTCTGGTAACAATGGGGTAATTTCATGCGGCAAGGTAAAATTTCGCAAACCCATACTGCGCATCACATCATGCACCACGCCAGTATAACATTTCGACAATCGTTCAGTAATAGCATCAATCACAGTGAAACACCTCTTCCATCATTGCCCACATTTCCCCTTCTTTTCGGGTTTTGAGCGGTTGCTGACATGGATCGGTCAAAGCCCACCATTCCTTTGTTCGTGGGTCGGCAGCCATTAGTGCTGTATCCGCTTCGAAATTATCTCCACTATATTCCCAGTAACCAAACAGCATATTTTCCGGCTCTTTCAGGTAAATTGAATAATTGTGAATATTGCATTTTCTGATCTGATCAAGAATTTCAGACCAGACATTGGCGTGAAGCCGCTTGTAATCTGCAACCTTATCTGCCTTCAGGCCAATTACCATCGCCATTCTTTGCATTACAACTCCTGTAACTTAAGTCTAACCGGTTTTATGACACCTTTAGCTTTAATCGCGGCCCAGTCCCAGTTAATCCCCAGACCTGGCTGATCGGATGGTCGAGCCTTGCCGTTTTCGATAACCAGTCCTTCGGGCGCAATCACATCAAGCTGCGGGATATATTCCAGCCAGGGCGCATTGCTAACAGCGCATACAAGGCTGACATGAATTTCCATTAAAAAATGCGGACAGATTGGAACATTATAGGATTCAGCCAAATGCGCAATTTTCAGCCAGGGCGTAATCCCGCCAACGCGCGCCACATCAGCCTGTACAATGGAACAAGCCCCAGCTTGCAGATAACCCTTGAATTGCGACAGGGAATACATGCTTTCTCCAACCGCAATGGGCACCGAAGTGCCCGCCGCCAAACGGGTGTGGGCCGCCACATCATCGGCAGGCAATGGTTCTTCAAACCATGCGACGCCGACTTCTTCCAACATCTTTGCGCGGCGTATTGCTTCAGACAGCGAAAAACTCTGGTTCGCGTCGGTCATGATTTCATAATCAGGGCCAAGTGCTTGGCGCATGGCCTCAAGCCGGGCCCGGTCTTCGTTTAAATGTGGGCGCCCAATCTTGATTTTGGATCCTTTGAAACCTTTTTCCTGAGCCGACAGTGCATCCTCTACCAATAAGCCTTCGTCAATATGAAGCCACCCGCCTTCGGTCGTATAAAGAGGAACTGAGGGCTTTGCGCCACCAGCCATGATCCAAAGCGGTAATTTTGCGCGCTTGCATCGCATGTCCCACAGTGCTGTATCAATGGCGGCCATAGCCAGCGAAGTGATCGCACCCACCGATGTGGCATGGGTCGCAAAAAGCATGTCGTGCCAGCAGTTCTCGATCCTGTCAGCATCGCGGCCCAGCAACATCGGTGCCAAGGTGTGTTCAAGAAGTGCAATAATGGATGGGCCGCCGGTACCAATGGTGTAGCTGTATCCGATGCCAACCACGCCGTCGGCATCGGTTACCCGAACGATCGGAGTTTCCTGGCTATCAAAACTCTGGGTCGCATCTGTTCGGCGGGTTTTCGGCTTAAGGTCCACCATATGAATTTCGATACTGACAATTTTCGCCATAGGCTTACACTTTCAAAGTCCTGCCGGTTGCAGCATCAAAGAGATGGGATTTTTCGATGGACAGTTCGCAAGTCAAAACCTCTCCTTCTTTAACCGGACGAGGATTGTGCATTTTTGCCTGAATTTCCACCCCCCCAATTTTGGTCAAAAGTATCGTTTCCGATCCCAATGGTTCCGCAAAGTCGATGGTTAGATCAAGATCGGCAGTTTGGCCTCCTTTGGCCAATGTGTGTCCTTTTGGCATTAAAATATCAGCGCGAAACCCGTAGATCACCTTTTGTCCATCGCTTAAACTATTGCCTGTCTTTGGAGGTATTGGAAGTGTTACTCCATCCGACAGGGTAACTTTGTTATTATTGATAGTCCCTTCAATCAGGTTCATTGGCGGCGAACCGATAAAGGACGCAACAAAAGTATCAACCGGGTGTTCAAATACCTCCAATGGCGTTCCAACCTGCACAATGTGTCCATCTTTCATGATGACAATCCGGTCTGCAAGCGTCATCGCTTCCACCTGATCATGAGTCACATAGACAATGGTTGTTTTGACCTTTTGATGAAGTTTTTTGATCTCCGTTCGCATCTGGGTGCGCAATTTTGCATCAAGATTTGACAATGGCTCGTCAAACAAAAAGACGTCTGGATGGCGAACGATTGCCCGACCCATTGCAACGCGCTGACGCTGGCCTCCGGAAAGTTCGGCAGGCGTTCGTTCCATAAATTCGGCGAGGCCAAGAATATTTGCCGCATCATTCACAGCGTCGTCAATTTCCTGTACCGATTTGCCTGCAATTTTCAAGCTGAACCCGAGGTTTTCTCGCACATTCATATGTGGGTAGAGGGCATAATTTTGGAAAACCATCGATATATTGCGGCGGCGCGGGGGAAGATTGTTGACCACTCGGTTGCCGATAGATATTTCACCGCCAGTTATGTCTTCCAGCCCGGCAATCATGCGCAATGTGGTGGACTTACCACAGCCCGATGGCCCTACCAGCACTACAAATTCATTGTGGGCGATATCAAGATTGATGCCGTGAACAACCTCGAGATCTCCATAAAATTTTACAACATTTTTTAACGAAACTTCAGCCATTATTTATCCTTTGACGCCGCCGAATGTGAGGCCGGCTATCAGATGTTTTTGCACAAGGAATGTAAGTATCAGGGCAGGGATGATGATGATGACCGCCATAGCGCACATACCAGCCCAATCGATGGTGAATTGAGCAGTGAAATCCATCAACCCGGCAGGCAGCGTCTTGCTGTCTGTTGATCGGGTTAACTGACTGGCAAGCGCATACTCGTTCCACGAGGTGAGAAAAGCGAAAATCCCCGCAGAAACAACACCTGACTTTGCCAATGGAAATTCAATCTTCCAGAATGCCTGCCAGCGGGTGCACCCATCTATTTGTGCAGCTTCGCTAAGTTCATGTGGCACTTGTCGGAAGAAGCCTTCAATAAGCCAAACAGTGAAGGGCACATTGATGGCGGTATAAACCAGTATCACACCGAAAGGAGTATCAATTAACCCGAGACGACTCCAGATGATGAACAATGGCAATGATAAGGCGATACCGGGAACTGTGCGTGATAACATAATCCATAAAAATGCCGACGCCTTACCCGGAAATTGGAAGCGTGCAAAAGCATATCCGCCTGACATGCCGATGACAATCGCCAGGAATGTTGAGGTAGTTGAGATCACCAGGGAATTGCGAAAATAGGATCCAACTGGAATCGCAACCACATTGTCTCCCATTCCAAATATTGCTCTGAAATTGTCGAGCGACAGGTTCTGTGGAATCCAGATTGCTGGTTTTGTCAGAATTTCCCCGTTCGGACGAAAGGCTGAAAGAATGATCCACAGGCCTGGGAGGCAAATGATCAGCATGATAAAAAAGGTAACAAACCAGATTATCACATCCTTTGTGCGTTTCGACATTAGAACGCCCCCAGATGTTTACGCGCTTGCATAAGCTTTCGGAAGAAGAACCAGGTGAAGAAAATAGACAACAGGATAGAAACATAGGCCATTGCGTTGGCTCGCCCCATGCGCGCATCATCATAGGCGGTACGGGCAATCAAGGTCCATAAAAGCTCTGTCCGGCCGGCAGGCCCACCCCCGGTCATCACATCGACAACATCATAAGCGCGCGCCACATCAAGCGAGCGGATGGTCATTGCAATATAAATAAATGGCATCAGGAATGGTAAGGTGATGTGGCGAAACACCTGCCAGTTGTTGCATCCATCAACCCTCGCAGCCTCAATTGGGTCTCTCGGCATGGCAAATAGGCCCGCAAGTATCAGGATAGCAAATATCGATGTGCTCATCCAGATTTCAGCGATAGAAATTGAAAAGAATGCTAACCATCTATCGACAAGAAACGGTATTGCCTCATGTGTTAGCCCGAGCGATTGAAGCGCATTATTGACCACGCCAATTGTATCGTTGAACATGTATTTGAATTGAAATCCCACCAGAATTGGCGAAAACATCATCGGGAACATCATGATTGTGCGCATCACCCGCTGTCCCCATGTGATCCTATTCACAAGCAACGCCAGACCAAGCCCCAGAAGCATTTCAAGGTTAAGTGCGATGGTCAAAAATAAAACAGTACGCCCGAAAGCGACCCAAAATGCCCAGTCGCCCATTATCCGCTGGTAGTTGCGAAGGCCGATCCATTGCCAAAGAGTTTCCGGCTTAATCAACCTGTAATTGGTAAAACTGGTGTAAAAAGAAAAAATAAGCGGTAACAAAACCACAAGTAGAATTATGATCACTGCGGGCGCCAGAAGCGCCAGTGGCACCGAATGTTCACGAAGACATTGCCTGATTTTTTTCATAGCAATTCCGGTTCCAATTCTCAGGATAAGGTAATTTCTAATTTTAGGACAAGGCAGGCTCCGCTGAAATTTTCCACGGAGCCTGCCTGACTTATTTAGTTGTAGCCGGCGTCTTTCATGACCTCAGCAACTTTTTTTGCTGCCTCATCAAGTGCCTCTTTGGCTGTAACATCGCCAAGGATCGCAGCTTGTAAGAGCGGCCACAAAATACTTGATGTTTCACCCCATTCTGCGATTAACGGCGGAGTGATCGCATCTTCGGCCATGGACTTCGCCCAAACATCAAATACTTCAACCATAAAGCCGTTGTCGTCTGCCTTGAACTCGGCAATCACATCAGTCCAGACCTTGGTACGCGTTGGCAGCAAGCCGGAACGGGCCTCGACCATTTGTGATTCATGGCTTGTCAAATAAGTGATAAGGCTGGCCGCTGCCTTTGGATTGTCACAAGCTTTGGTCACCGAGAAAGTGTGCGACCCGGACCAGCCAGTCC
>NVWB01000004.1 GCA_002733575.1 Blastopirellula sp.
CGTTTTGGTTCGCCAGGGTTCGTGCATGTGGTTGATTGCCAGACACTTGCCTATCCCGAATATCGTGGCAATGGGGTCTTTGCCAGTCTCGGTAACATGTTCGAGAACCCTCACATCGGCATCGTGTTTGTTGATTTCTTTGACACAACGGTTGGGCTACATGTGAATGGAGTGGCCACAAGTCACCATCTGAATGAACTGCCTGAAAACTTGGTTGAGCATCTTGATACGTTTTCGATTGAAGCAGACTCGATGGTTCAGCGTTGGGTCACGGTGAGCATTGATGAAGCCTACATCCACTGCTCAAAACATGTGCCGCTGCTCTCGAAGCAAACCAAACAAATTCAATGGGGCACTGATGACCCCGTGGCGAAGTCGACCGATTACTTTGAAGCGAGCTAAGAATTTCCTGATTATAGCCAAGGCACTCACGCATTGAAACGCTTGCATCAACTCATCCTGATCGGCTCGTTTCTACCACTCTGTTGGTTTGCGATGATGGGCGTACATGAACTGGGGCATGTGGTTGCTGCGTGGCTGACCGGGAGCACAGTGACTCAGGTTGTGCTCCATCCGCTTGCCATCTCTCGAACCGATGTCGGGCCAAATCTTTCGCCACTGGCTGTGGTTTGGGCAGGGCCGCTTTTGGGCGTGTTGATGCCGCTGGTGCTCTATGGTTTGTTTCACGTGGCGAAGCTGCCAGGCGTGTATCTGGCCCGATTCTTTGCAGGGTTTTGTTTGATTGCCAACGGAGCCTATATCAGCATCGGTAGTTTTGCAAAGATTGGCGACACTGGCGAGATGATCGACCATGGTTCACCCATCGGATTGCTGTGGGCTTTTGGTTTGCTAAGCATCCCTAGTGGCTTTGTACTTTGGAACGGTCTTGGCCCAAGTTTTGGTCTCGGCGATGCAGATGGAAAGGTAGAAACAGGAGCCGCTTATGTCAGTTTAGTGATGCTCATTACGATGTTCGTTGCAATGATTTCACTTAGCCCAATGCGTTGATGATTTCTTCATCGATATTTCGTTACTCTAAGTTACGCATGCTGACTGTAACGCTTTTGTCACGATGTTGTGCCGTAACCGCGCGGAATTTCTTGATTCCGAACGAGGTAATCATTTGGTTACCTAACGCACACTGTTGTTTTACGTGACTATTACCTCGATTCAGATGCGAATTCTTATTGCTTCCGTTACAGTAAATAGACGGCCTGTGCAAAGCCCTTTTTCGGAACCAGTATCCCACATGATTCCAAGTTCTCAAGGAGATGCTGATGGTACTAAGTCAAACCAGTCCAATGATTATCCAAGGTGGCATGGGTGTTGCGGTTTCTTCATGGAAACTAGCGAGCGCCGTTTCGAAGACGGGGCAGCTGGGCGTAGTTTCTGGAACGGCATTGGATGTTGTCTTGGCCAGACGGTTGCAGTTGGGTGATCCCGCAGGCGAGATTCGCCACGCCATGGATCAGTTTCCTTGTGCTGAAATGGTCGCTAGAATTCTTGATCGTTATTTCGTATCTGGTGGCAAATTGCCTGAGTCTCCATTTCGTTCCGTTCCCTTGGCAACCGACCAGTTATCACGCGATCATCTTGAACTCCTCGTTGTTTCCAACTTTGTAGAAGTCTTGCTTGCCAAGCAAGGGCACGAGGGGGTGGTCGGGATTAACTTCTTGGAAAAGATCCAGCTTCCAATGTTGCCATCGCTGTTTGGGGCGATGTTAGCTGGGGTTGATTATGTATTGATGGGTGCTGGAATTCCAAAATCAATTCCAGGCGTTCTCGACCAACTCAGCCAGGGTAAACCGGCCGAGTTGAATCTCGATATTCAAGACGCGCCGCGTGATAAACCGTTCGTAACTCGCTTTGATCCAGCGGAATTCTGGGACAATGATCTCTCACAACTTCAGCGACCTCGATTCTTGGCGATTGTTTCGTCGGTTACCTTGGCAACCGTGCTCGCTCGCAAGGCCAGCGGGCATGTTGATGGCTTTGTGATTGAAGGACCGTCAGCGGGCGGACACAACGCGCCCCCGCGTGGTGCAATGCAACTGAACGACCGTGGAGAACCCATTTATGGAAAACGTGATCTTCCTGACTTAGAGGCAATTAAAAAACTTGGGAGACCATTCTGGCTGGCAGGGTCTTATGGAACGCCTGAGCGACTAGCCGAAGCGCTTGATTTAGGGGCAGTTGGTGTGCAAGTGGGAACGGCTTTTGCGTTTTGCGAAGAATCAGGTTTTCTGGCCAGTATTAAACGCGATGTAATCAACCAAGTTCGGCAGGAACAAGCGAGTGTGTTCACCGATCCCCAGGCTTCGCCGACCGGATTTCCTTTCAAAGTGCTGGAATTGCCTGATACATTATCGGATGACGACTGTTTCAATTGCCGTAAATCAGCGTGTGACCTGGGTTACCTAAGACGCGGATATCAACGCGAAGATGGAACCGTTGGATGGCGCTGCCCTGCAGAAAACGTGGAGACTTATATTCGCAAAGGGGGCGATCAAGAGGATACCCTCGGCCGCAAGTGCATCTGCAATGCCCTGTTCGCCAATATCGGGTTGGCCCAGGTACGTGCATCGGGCCAGCAGGAACTGCCACTGGTTACTTGTGGAGACGATTTGCATCAAATCATGAGATATCTTTCCACGCCTGATGCGGATGGATATTCTGCAGAATCCGTGGTATCGCAATTGCTGGCCGGGTTAGATGCATCCGAATTGGATTTACGCTCAAAGCCAGAGTGGATATTATCTGAAACAGAATTACCCGTAACATAAAAAAGGCATTCTTGCGGAACAAGAATGCCTTGAGGGTTTTCATCTATTCAGACTAGAATTAACTGGCCGATTCGCTGGAATTGCCGGTCTCTTCTGATTCGGTTGAATCGGAATCTCTGACGGAAGATCGTTTTTGAACATCGGTGCCAGGCACAATCCGTGGTCCGTCTGTGTTTGCTTCCATCACTCGCTTGAGTTCTTCCGAATCAATCACTTCGAGTTCCAATAATCGGGCCGACAAAGCTAAGAGGGTATCTTTACGATCTTCCAGCAGGCGTCTCGTTTTTTCGAGAAGTTCATCGATAATCCGTTTTACTTCGATATCGATTTCTCTTGAGGTTTGTTCACTATGAACACCTGATCTCTCTTCGGAACCATCCGGCAAAAATGCGCTGCGGCCGCTGCTGCGATAGTTGACCCGGCCTAAGCGACTCATGCCGTAATCGGTGACCATGGCTCTGGCCATCGCGGTGGCTCGCTCTAAGTCATTCTGAGCACCGGTTGAGATTTCGTCGTAGATGATCTCTTCGGCCAAAGTACCAGCCAAAGCGATTTGGATATTGCTTTCTAGTTCTCCCTGAGTTTTCAGAAATCGATCTTCGGTAGGCCGACTCATCACATAACCTAGTGCGGCCATACCACGAGGAATGATCGAAACTTTGTGAACAGGATCGGTATTCGGCAAGCAGTATGTTACCAGCGCGTGTCCACTTTCGTGATAGGCCACACGTTGCTTTTCGTCATCTTGCATGACCCGTTGTTTTTTCTCTAATCCGGCGGTGACACGCTCTACGGCTTCATCGAACTCCAGCATGCTCACGGCCTTTAGCCCTTTACGGGCAGCCAGTAGCGCGGCTTCGTTGACTAAGTTGGCCAAGTCCGCACCAGCAAAGCCGGCGGTGATTGACGCCACTTTTTTGATATCAACTGTTTCATCGAGCTTAACGGTTTGTACATGAACTGCCAAAATGTCAACTCGACCAGCAGCATCGGGTCGGTCGACTAATACTTGGCGATCAAATCGCCCAGGTCGCAAGAGTGCCGAATCGAGCATTTCAGGCCGGTTGGTGGCCGCAACAACAATGATGCCAGCGTTGGAATCAAAACCATCCATTTCAACCAACAAGGCGTTTAATGTTTGTTCGCGTTCGTCATTACCGCCCATCATGCCATTGCCACGCGACTTGCCCAACGCATCCAACTCATCGATAAAAATAATACAAGGGCTTTTTGCTGCCGCTTGTTGGAACATATCACGAACACGCGATGCACCGACACCAACAAACATTTCAACAAAGTCAGAGCCTGACATGCTGAAGAACGAAACATCTGCTTCGCCAGCAATGGCTTTGGCCAACAAGGTTTTTCCTGTTCCTGGAGGGCCCACCAGTAGAACTCCTTTGGGAATTCGGCCGCCGAGTTCTTCGTATTTCCCAGGGTTCCGCAGGAAATCCACGACTTCTTTTACTTCTTCAACCGCTTCTTCAATACCAGCAACATCATCAAAGGAGATATTCAAATCTTCTTGGACTTGAAGTTTGCCACGGCTTTTTCCAAACGCAACGGCACTGCCAGTTCCGCCAAGACGTCGCATCATCATGTAGAAGAGAAAGATCAGCAGTGCTGTGACGACAAAGAACATGCCGAACTGATCAATGAAACTTTTCTCTCCAGGGCCAGCGAAGTCGGAAATTCCATGCTTTTCTAATAACTTTTTCATATCGCTGGCCGCGTCTGGACCTGGAACCAACGCGGTTTTAAATGTGACTCCCTTGCTTTCTTCTTTTGGGGGATCTGCTGAAAGGTCTTTGACGTTAATCTTGCCAGAGACGCTGTTCATACTGATGGTCAAATCTGTCAGATTCGATAATTGAAGTTTTTTATCTTTTGATACGGTAATGGTCCAACTGCCAGTTGCATTGCCATCTTCGTCAACTTCATACTCTTCGATCAAATCCTCTAAGTCCGAATACTTAATGGACATATGTGGCTGTTGAAATAGGTACATGATCACCATAAAGAGTGCCATGCCTGCAAGAAAAATGTAGAGGATTGAACTGGAGTGGTTCCGGCCTTCACTAGGACGACGGGACGAGTCTTTTTTGTTGTCCATTTAGTTTTTTCGGTAGATGTTCGGCGAAATTTTAGAATCGAGAGGGTTAAGCTCTATCAAAGTATAGGGTTCAACGCATTGATAGAGTGTGCTCTCGTATACTGTTCAAGCCATAGTATACATGGAGATGGCTTTAGGGAACGACTTGTATTTGGCGGTTTCTTCGGCAAAAAATTGCGATTTACCCTGAAAGTCGCTCTCTTGCGGTGTTTGAATTTGCGATAAACTGGCATTATATAAAGAGTTGAAGCACGATTGATTTTGAAGAATCTGAATTAGTTCTGAATAAATGGCCTGTAGTGGCTTTGTCTAATTGGGCGCTTATCCCTTACATTATTAGGTTGCTCGACTCTTGTCTGCCTGCCAAACATGCTGGGAGAGTTAAGAAAAAGCTATTAAAGATAAGCCTGAATCAAACGAACTCTTAACTGTCCTACTCAGTTAGAGTCTCCGCATTAATCGTATTTACCGAAAAACTATCCCCCTGTTTGAATGACCAACTCGCCGAAAAAAATCGCAATACTCGGAGCTACCGGAAGTATTGGGCAAAGCACACTCGAAGTGATTTCTGGTTCGCCAGAACACTTTCAAGCGTATGCGCTCACGGCACATCACAGTTTGGGCAAACTAGTAGAATTAGCAAAGACATTTCGCCCGCGATACATTGTGGCCACCGATCCCATTGCGGCCAAAGCATTCGATTGGTCGGAAGTCCCTGCTGATACTGAACTTATCATCGGTCACGAGGCCGTAAAACAAGTCGTTTCAGACAGCGAAGTTGATACGGTTGTCTCTGCAATTGTTGGAAGAGCCGGTTTAGAAGGCACCTGGGCGGCCCTAGAAGCTGGCAAACGTGTCGCGTTGGCCAATAAAGAGACATTAGTGCTAGCAGGCAGTTTGGCCATGCAATTGGTTAATAAGCATGGCGGGGAAATCTTACCCATCGACAGCGAGCATAGTGCTGTTTTTCAAGGGTTAGAAGCTGGACGAAAGCAGGATGTGGCCCGTATTATATTGACTGCATCTGGCGGCCCATTTCGGAATCATACGCTGAATCAGCTTAAAGAAGTGACTGTTGAACAGGCTTTAGACCACCCTACCTGGGATATGGGCCCGAAGATCACCATCGACTCTGCCACGATGATGAACAAGGCCTTGGAGATCATAGAAGCCCGCTGGCTGTTTGACATTCCTGCCAATCAGATCGATGTTGTGGTACACCCCCAGTCGATCATTCACTCGTTTGTAGAGTATATTGATGGATCGGTAATGGCCCAACTTAGCCCACCCGATATGAAACTACCGATACAATACGCATTATCGTACCCTGAGCGGCGTCCGTCTCCTGCCAGCAAGCTAGACTTTACCCAAAGTATGTCGCTTGAGTTCGAGACGCCTGATATGGAACGCTTCCCTGCTTTGTTACTTGGCAAAGAAGTGGCCGAGCGGGGCGGAACTACAGGAGCCGTGTTAAACGCAGCCAACGAGGCGGCGGTTGCCAGTTTCCTCGACAATAAAATTCGTTTTTTAGATATAGTGACTGCCAGTAGGGCAGCGCTTGACAATCATAATTTTGAATCAAACCCAACACTTGACCGGTTGCTTGAACTTGATGTTTGGGCACGTAGGGAGGTTTCTCAGTGGATAGCCTGTTGTTAGCAGCAAACGACCCAACTTTTATCGAAAACTTATTTGGCTACTTGCCCATCCTCGGAGGAATAATGGGCTTGGGGTTTGTAATTTTCGTTCATGAACTTGGCCATTTCTTGGTCGCCAAAGCGTGTGGTGTTCAGTGCGATAAATTTTATGTCGGTTTCGATGTGCCGATTGGTTTTGGCAAATACAAAATCTCTTCGCTCTGGAAAGTTCAGTGGGGAGAAACTGAATATGGTATCGGAACCATTCCACTCGGCGGCTACGTCAAAATGCTCGGGCAAGACGATAACCCAAGCAACGCCGATGAGGAAGGTGATCGTACTAAAATCACGACCACCAACGAAGCGGGCGAAGAAGTGGAAGTGGTTAATCCACGCAGTTACACAGCCAAAAATGTTCCACAACGAATGGCCATTATTTCAGCCGGTGTCATCTTCAATTTGATCTCAGGCGTGATCTTCGCAACCATTGCCTATAACATGGGCGTTAGTTATACGCCTTGTGAACTCAGTCTCACTCAACCAGGTTCACCAGCTTGGGTTGCCGGCCTGAGCCCTGGCGATGAAATTCTCTCGTTGACTGCGGATCGAGAAACCCGTGAACATTTGCGATTCTCGAAAGACCTGATGTTAGCTGTCGTTGTAGCAGGCGAAGATGGTGAACTACCTGTGACCGTGAAAAAACGTGATGGAGAAGTGATTGATTACACGATCTCGCCGTACAAAATGAACAAAGATGCCAAGATGCCGATCTTGGGCGTGTCGCCAATGAGTACACTGAAACTGCGTGGCCCTAGTCCTGTTCTGACCAATCTGAATGGGAGTGCTTTTGATGAGCCGATCACCGCAGGCGATACTTTGCTTTCTGTGAATGGAGAGACTTTTGATAACTATCTGGATTATCAAGCTTATGTGGCCAATCATCCTTACGATGAATTGAAATATGTCATTGAAACCAAAGACGAAGATTCTTCAGGTACTTCAACCTATAATTTAGATTTTGCACCTCAGGCATTTCGCTCAACTGGGCTCGTCATGGAGATGACTCCCGTCTTGCATGTCCGTAAGGGATCACCTGCGGATAATGATGAAGGGATTCAAGTTGGAGATATCATTCAATCGATTCAAGGAAAGCCCGTTGGTGATCCTGCCACTTTGCCAAGTCGAGAGACACGCTGGGCTGGAGAAACGATAGAAGTCGTCGTTCATCGAAAGTCCGAAGATTTGACTCTGAGGATCGATACTATCAAACCCGAATCCTATGCCCGTATCTATGATTTAGGTTCGGAAATGGCGCTCCATTCTCTGGGGATAACATATTCAATAACGAATGTTGTTGCAGAAGTAATACCAGATAGCTCTGCTGCTAAAGCTGGTTTAAAATCGGGCTGTAAAATTATGGAAATAGAATTTATCGCTAGTAATGACGAAAAGAAAGAATTAGAAAAGTCACTTGGCTATAAAGATAATATCTATAAGGTGCATACAAAAGAAATCCCTTGGCAAGCGATCCAATCCCGTATTCAAATGGGCGCTGCTGATACCGAACTAGAAATTGTTTACCAGAACTCTGACGAAGCGAAAGCGAAGACAATCAAACTCACTCCGGTTGCATCGGAAACTGAGTTCATTGCATATCGCGGTCTGTCTTTTCAATCGAAACAAGAAATCCACACCGCCCAATCCGTCGGCGAAGCCTTTTTCTTAGGTCGGCGTGAAGTTTGGGAAGGCATGGGGCAAGTTATTACCGTATTGAAGAAGTTAGCCACGGGCCAGCTTTCGCCAACGAACTTAGGCGGCCCTGGAACGATCATCGCCGTTGCCACAATGGAATCATCGGAAGGACCGGCTCGCTTGTTGCTGTTTCTCACTTTGATTAGTGCCAACTTGGCCGTGGTAAACTTCCTGCCGATCCCTGTACTCGATGGTGGGCACATGATGTTTTTGTCTTACGAAGGGCTCCGCGGCAAACCGATGAACGAGGAGATTCAATTCAAGTTGACCTTGGTTGGCTTGGTGATGGTGCTCACGCTCATGGTTTGTGTCATCGGACTCGATATCAATCGCTTCCTACCATGGTTCTTATAATCGACGAAGTGCTAGCAAGTAGAATCATGATGAGGTTTACTTGCTAGCACAGCGAATCGCTCTTGTGACCCATTCGTGTCTTCGGATACGATAAGGCTCGATTAACCGAAAAAAACATACGCTTGGAAAGGACTCCACGATGGGCTTCACATTAGCCGACTTGGCCCAATTAGTTGGCGGAACCCTGCATGGTGACGGTGATTTAGAAATCACTGGCGCGTCTATCATACGCGATGTGCAAGCAGGCGAAATCAGCTTGGCGGATCGGCCTGAGTTGGCCGGCGATTTAGGAGAATCTTCTGCGGTCGCTGCCGTTGTGTGTGAGAAGTATTTGCCTACACATATTCCCTATATCTTGGTCGACGATGTACACGCCAGTTTTGCTGAAATAGTAAAACAGTTTTTGCCTGAACCGATTCAAAAGCAGCCCGGCATTCATCCTGCGGCTTACGTCGCAGAGTCAGCGACCATCGAAGCCAATGTCAGCATTAGCCCTGGTGCGTACATTGGCGAAGCAGCCATCATCCGCCAAGGGGCCGTGATTCATAGTGGATGCCAGGTGAATGATCGCTGCGAAGTGGGTGAAGGCTCAGTGCTTCACTCAGGGGCAGTTCTGTACGAAAGAACCATCATCGGCAAGCGTTGTATTATTCACGCAAACGCCGTCTTGGGTGCTTATGGTTTTGGCTACGACTCCTCTTCCGGCAAGCATATTCTTTCAGCACAACTCGGCAATGTTGAACTGCATGACGATGTGGAAATAGGTGCCTGTACAACCATTGATCGTGGAACTTATGGCACCACGGTCATTGGCGAAGGAACCAAAGTCGACAATCAAGTGCAGATCGCCCACAACTGCCTCATTGGCAAACACAACATGCTTTGCTCGCAAGTTGGTATCGCCGGCAGTTCAACCACAGGTGAATACGTGGTCATGGCCGGGCAAGCAGGTTTGCGAGATCATGTCCATATCGCAGACAACGTTACCATTGGTGCCAAATCAGGCGTTGTCTGTGATTTAACTTCAGGGCAAACAGTCCTCGGTGCCCCGGCAATTCCGGCAAAAGATAAGAAACTGGAAGTGGCACTGCTAAGCAAGCTGCCAGAAATGCGCCGCCATGTGAAGTCACTACTGAACCGGATCGACAAACTAGAATCCGCACCGATGAAAAAAGCTTCGTAATATAATCTCAAGCGCGAAGCGTAAACGAGGAGGAACTGCAATAGCGGCGACTCCTCACTGGCTTCGCCAGTGCTGAAGTGTAGTAAGGCCCTAAAATCTATCCTTCAAAACGGAAAATAGACAAGTAGAAATACTGCACTTCACACTGGCGGAGCCAGTGGCACACTAGGTGAAATTCAAGTTGCGAATCTTAGTACTCCCAAGTCATTAATAAACATGCAATCAAAACCTACCAGGATCGGACTCATAGCAGGCTGGGGAGACTTCCCGGTTCGGGTTGCAGAGTCTTTACGTGACCAGGGTCATGAAGTTTATTGCATGGCCATCAAGGGGCATGCCGATCCTGTGCTCGAAGAGATTTGTGTTTCCACAAAATGGATAGGCATCGGTAGCATCGGGCGGTGCGTTCGCTTCTGCCGAAAACACCAAGTACAGAATGCCACGATGGCGGGCAAAGTTCACAAGGTGAAAATCTTTGACCGCTATGTGTTTTGGAATCATTGCCCTGACTGGTTGACCCTGCGAACCTTTTTTTCGCACATGTTTGGAACCGCCGATTGCAAGGACGACACCCTGCTGTTGAAGGTGGTAAACACATTTGCCAGTCAAGGCGTTACCCTGCTTCCAGCAACGGACTTTTCTCCGGAGTTACTCGTGAAAGATGGACAACTGAGTGGGAAGCCGCTCACAAAAAAACAACAACTAGACGTCGCGTTTGGTTGGAACTTGGCAAAACAGATGGGCGGCCTCGATGTGGGGCAAAGCGTGATTGTAAAAACGCAAACCGCCATTGCCATCGAAGCGGTAGAAGGCACCGATGAGTGCATCAAGCGAGCAGGTCAACTTTGTAGCTCAGGCAATATGACCTTGGTGAAAGTCTCGAAGCCGAAGCAAGACATGCGTTTTGATGTGCCAACCATTGGCCTCGGCACGGTCGAATCGATGCACGCTGCTGGGATTAAAACCTTGGTAATTGAGTCAGGGCTGACCATCATCGTCGACGAACAGGCCGTGATTAAGTTTGCCAATAAGCATGGAATGACAATCATCGCCACTTCGGAAGCTTGTATCGAACAATTCACAGGCATCACCAAAGCGGCCTGATCTTCGAATTCTTTCGTAATTGTTTCTCTGCAAATTGCCAGCAAATGTTGACTGTGCGCTTCAGATACGTCATTCTGGAAAGATCACTAATCTACTGCATTTCTCTTAGGAATTGTCATGATTGTTTCTCGCCTCTGGTCTATCGCACTGTTGTTCGTGTTTTCTGCTTCAATTCTTGTTGCACAAGAGCCAGAAAAAAAAGAACAGGCTCCTCCGGCACTTACGCATTATCAAGGCCGTCAGATTGCACGTACCATGCACTATAAAGGTGCCCCGTGGTTGATTCGTGAATCCCGTGAGGACGAAGAGAAGTGCAGTCTGTTGATGAAAGAGTTGGGTCTTAAACCTGGAATGACCGTTTGTGATATGGGTTGCGGCAACGGTTTCTATTCTCTGAAGATGGCCCAACTAATCGGCGATGAAGGCAAAGTACTGGCGGTCGATATTCAACAGGAAATGCTTCGACTGCTGAAAGCCAGGGCAGAGGAACAAGAAGTAAAGAATATCAAGCCAATTTTAGGCGACTTCCATGACCCAAAGCTTCCTGAAAATGAAGTCGACATTATTTTATGTGTCGATGTGTATCACGAGTTCTCACACCCTGTGCATATGCTGACCGCGATGCGTGAAGCGTTAAAACCGAACGGCTTTTTAGTGTTGCTAGAATACCGAGAAGAAGACCCCGAAGTACCGATCTACCCGCTTCATAAGATGAGCAAAAAACAAGTGCTCAAAGAAATGAAAGCGAATCAATTCGAGTTGGCCAAAGAGTTCGATGGTTTACCCTGGCAACATATGATGTTTTTTAAGCGGACCGATTTGAAGTGATATCGACCGCCTTTTAAGCCACTGCTGATTTCTCACGTTGCCTGGCACTGTACCAGTGTTTCAATCGCAGGGCCTGGGATCGTAGTGACGTTGCACTGTAGTGACAAATTCGCCAGCTTTGAACCATAGTGGACAGCCATTGTTGTTTGGCTTGCAGAGAGCCTGGGCCTAAGTCGAATTGTAGATCATCTCGGTTGCAACTGTCTCTTAGTTGTGTGGCATAGAGCAATGTGCCTAGACCGAGATTTTTCTTTTCACTGTCATAACCGACTCGCATCCCTTGGATATAGTTTTCGTGATGATAGTTGTACCCAAACGCAATCGTTTCCTTGCCTTGGTTTAAGATCGAGAGATCGAGCATTCCCCGCTTGGCCGCTATTTGATGAACATCTCGGAAGTAGCCCATCACGTTTTCGTGAGAAATAGTCGTTCCGGTAGTTGATGTGCCTTGCCAGCTTCTAGCTGCCAGATCAACACACTTGTCATAAAGTTCCCATTGGGGATCGTCATCACAAAATGCGGAACCGAGTGGTCGGATTCGTTCAAACTGAATTTCACGCTCTTCGGCTCTGCGTAATAGTCGACGAATGTTTTGGCGGTTTTTCGATTTGCGTGTTGCTAAATACGCATCCCAAGATTGCGAAACATCAATCACAGGGATCTCTTTCCAAACCTGTTTTGCTGGCATCAAACCGGCCATTTGCATGGTTGTCGAAGTTCGGTCGTGATCGACATGAGCATCATCTACCCAGCGTAGATCAAGCAAGTCCCAGTCTCTCTTTGTTCGAGAAATATACTGCATGCTGGCAAGCAGTGTCGCAGTAGGATTTGGGCCAATAGGGCCAAAGAACGATCCCCAGTCTGCAAGCGGATAAGTGAGCACTCGCATTGTGCCGAGCCGTGTTTGCTCTCGTCGTACTACCAACGGAAGAATTCCGATGATCGATCCACCCGAGGATACAATCAAAACCCGTAACTGTTGATCTTCGCCAAAATGCTGCCAATACGTTTGCAGCCAGTCATACGTTTGAAAGATACTTGCTTGGCGAGTCTGAGCAAACAGGCTTCTCCACTGAAACCGATAAGCGTCTAGTTCTTCAATGCTGCGAATTTCGATGACTTCCGGCATAATGGTTTCCTGCTGCTCTGCTTGATGAATCGTGCCCTAATAGATAGAAACGCAATCAGAGTGCCAATTATCTTGAACACTTGTGCAAGAATGACTTAGGTGCTTGCAGTGATTAGACTTAGGAGAACAGCGGCCCTCAAGAGACGGATCTACTCCGTTGCCTATTTGCGGCATATAGCTAGCATGATGTTGAATTTTTTCAACATCATGCTGTGAGCCTCAACTTCGATCTAGAAAACAATGCGGTAGATTATTGCATTATTAGAGCTAGTTATTTTTTCGTGGCGATTTCATGTTTTTTTCCAAACTGATCTACAATATTGCACGTAGTCGATACAATACAAATAGTAGGCTCTCTACCAGTTCTAACGGTCAACTTTGACTGGCTGCCGGAATTGATGGAGAGAAATCAAACTCATCATGTTGGTTTTCATCCAACAGCATTATATAATACGTCAGATTGAGAACTCATCCTCGTTTCTTTTGAGATCAAATTTTCTCTAGGAACTCCACAGATTTTGACCCCATTGCCTTTGAGTTCACACTAGCCAACAGGAGTGTTGTATGCCAGCGGAATCGACGAGTCTTATCTTAGACCTGGAAAACAACATCAATCAAGTTGTTCTTGGCAAAGAAGATGTGGTACGCATGTGCCTGGTAGCCCTGCTCTCCGGAGAACACATCTTGCTTGAAGATGTGCCTGGTGTTGGAAAAACCTTGGTAGGCCGGGCATTGGCCAAAAGCGTTTCAGGCGATTTCTGTCGCTTGCAATTTACGCCCGACTTATTGCCGAGCGATATTGTCGGCTCCAATGTCTTCAACTCAAAAACACATGAGTTTGTTTTCCATAAGGGCCCTGTCTTCTCAAATATCGTGATTGCTGATGAGATCAATCGAACCTCGCCTCGCACCCAAAGTGCTTTACTGGAAGCCATGAGTGAAAATCAGGTTTCAATCGATGGAACAACCTATGATTTACCTCAACCTTTTATGGTGATTGCCACGCAAAACCCTTTTGAGTATGAAGGAACCTATCCGCTGCCCGAAAGTCAGTTGGATCGTTTTTTAATGCGGATATCGATGGGCTATCCTTCTCGCCAAGCCGAAGCGGCCATCTTAGATTCGCACCGCAAAGGCGAGCCGCTAGCGCAGCTTGGCCCGATTCTTTCGTGTGAGCAGATCCATGGCTTGCAAGAAGCAGTAAAAGAAATTGCGGTAAGCGATTCCGTTAATGAGTACCTGTTAGATATTGTTGAAGGAACCCGCACCAGCGATGACCTTCAAGTCGGCGCAAGCACCAGAGCGGTGCTGAGTTTGTTTCGAGCCGCTCAAAGTTTGGCGCTAATCGAAGACCGAGAGTTTGTTGTACCGGATGATGTTAAACGGCTTGCGGTTTCGGTGCTGGCTCACCGCGTGATCCCTAAAGGCTATCTCCATTCAGGCCAACGAGAGGCGGTGGAATCGATTGTGTCTCGAATCGTAGATGAAGTTTCTGTACCTACATAGAAGGATAAACTTTTCATTTCGCTGTGTAATTTCTCTTCCGCCAGATAGCCAAGGATCAGCCTGATGCGTTTGTTTCGATTCCGTGGAGTCTCTATTACTCCCGAAGGTGTCTACTACGTGCTGGTGCTATTGTTTATTGTCACCGGGGCGCTGATTCGCAACTTCCAGCTTCTGATGATTTTGGCATGTATGATGGTCGGCCCGCTGGTCTATAACATGACGGTTGTCTTTCGCGCATTAAAACGACTGCGGTTTTCTCGCAAACTTCCTCATTCCGTTTGTGCCGGCGATCCTCTGTTGATTGAACTCATGGTGGAAAATACGACACGCAAGAATACCTATGCGATTGTAGTGGAAGATCAAGTGCGGCTGCTGGAAGGCGGCGCGATTAAATCAAGTGAAACAGTCGACATTTTTTTTGCCCGAATTGGAAATCATGCAACGGTTGTCTCTACCTATCGTGGGCAAATCAACCAACGTGGCAAGTATCGAATTGGCCCCTTGCGCACGACCACGGCATTTCCCTTAGGATTATTGCGGAACTCATTTTCAGTCGACGTGATTGATGAACTTCTCGTGTACCCCAAGATGGGCCGATTGACTCCTCAATGGAAACGCTTGATCGAAATTGAGCAAACCGGTTTTGCCGCTTCACGTCGTCAACATGGATTGTTAGAAGGCGACTTCTACGGGATTCGTGATTGGCGTGCCGGTGACCCTCGGCAATGGATTCACTGGAGAACGAGTGCCAAGCGTGGACAACTAGTCGTTCGACAATTTGAGAAACAAAATCAACAAGATATCTCGGTGATTGTTGATGCTTGGATTCCCAAAAAACCGAGTGACGAAGACCTGGACCGCGTTGAAACGGCCATTAGCATGGCCGCTACGATTGTGTCAGATCTGGCCGCAATCGGCGGCTGTCACTTGATGCTGGTCTGCAATGGAACAAAAACTTCCATCGTCTCAGGCACCGTCTCTCAATCGATGATCCTTGAAGCATTGGGAAACCTGGCAACTTTGACGCCTGTTAGCAGCAACCAATTAAATGATGCATTGAGCCAAACCCTGCAAGAATCGAAACACAGCTCGAAAGTGTTCATCTTAACTCCGCGGTATGTTGATATCTCGGATACGGAAATGTTCGAGGGAATCTGGCGAGACACACAACTGCGATCCGAGTTGGGACGTGTCAATGTTCTCTCATCTGCTGAGGAGAAACTAGACACTTATTTTGTGATGCACACAGAGGATGGTCTCGATGAAGACAGCACATTATGGGAGGCCCAGGCATGAAAGTAGAACGTCTTCTGCAATTTAGTGTCGCTGTGCTCGTGACTTTAGGCGCCATGCTGCTCGGTATTGGGCAACAGGGAACAACCATTCTCCCAGTGCTGGCCACACTCGCAGCATTTAGTTCTGTCTATGTCACAGACATCTATCGATACTTCAGCCTGAATCGCAACTTGGCCAACATTGCAGCCCTCGGTGCGGTTGCGCTTTCAGTCTCCGGTTTTATTTACGGCGGACCTACCGACAAGCTACATGCCATTGCCAAACTGTTAATCTATTTACAAATTGTCCTACTCTTTCAAATCAAAACAACCCGCGTCTATTGGCACTTGAGTGTGCTTAGTTTGTTGCAAGTAGTAGTTGCTGCGGCGCTAAATATGAATATCTCTTTTGGCATCATGCTGGTTGCTTACATGTTTGCCGCGTTGGCCACGCTCAGCCTGTTTTTCATCTATCGAGAAACCGTTCGTGTCGACCCGATATTAAAGGCCGAACACGATGCGTTGGATCAACCTCCGATGTTTACGATCTCGTTTTTCTCAAGTCATCATAAAAATGGTGCCCGGAATGGCAAAGAAGCGATTATGCTACAAAGTTTTTTGCCAGGCAATCTCTCGAAAGTATTTTCCGGTCGACAGGTATTTCTGCAAGTATGCAGAATGAGCTTTGTCACAGTGCTGACAACGATTGCTGTTTTTTATACCATTCCACGCCTTGATAATGATAGCATCAATAAAGCATTTCCGATGGGGAAGAATCAAACTGGTTTCACAGATAAAATCTCATTAAATCAAATGGGACAAATTCTTCAAAGTAATGAATTAGTGATGCGTGTTTCTTATAGCAACAAAGATGATGGCAAGTTGCTGGAACTCCTGTACGAACCTTATTTTCGTGGTGCAGTACTCAACACTTATGCAGGTAATGGAATCTGGAACACTGGCACACAAGGTTTTAATTCCAACGAACTGCCAAAACCTCCCCCCCCAGGGAAAGCTGTAATCCGGGAAACGATTATCCCCAGCCCAGCCGCACGGTTTATTCACTCTGGCAATAGTTTAGTACTGTTTGGCGGAAACCCTATCTACAAAGATGAGAAGACGACGCCCGAGCTCAATGTCAGTCGCCGATATGGCTATATCACTTATAGCGATGGCAGTAAAGAAACAGACAAACCACCTCATCAATACAATATGCTTGTGCCATGGAGCAATAGTCAGTTGCTTGGCGCTTGGGCTCCAATTTCTGATACGGTCACCAACGAAGATCGTTTCTGGGGATACCTGTATCGTCAGCTTACCACTTTAAGAAATGATGAAATTGATTTTAAAGATTTTAAAGACTTAATGGATCAGACCGACGAGATTGTCATCGAGTCTGGCGTAGATTCCTCTGATCATTATAAAATCGCGAAGGCACTAGAAAAACATTTCGTGATAGATGGGGGCTACACTTATTCTCTAACCAACTACGACCGCGCATTGGCTTCCCAGCACGATGACCCAATTGTTGACTTTGTCGTAAATCATCGGACCGGGCACTGCGAATACTTTGCCAGCGGGCTGACCATGATGCTCCGACACAAAGGAATTCCTGCACGCATCGTCGTAGGCTACAAGGGAGGGGAATTTAACACGGTCGGTAAATTCATTACGGTAAAACAACTGCATGCCCATGCTTGGGTTGAAGCCTATATTCGGCCAGAAGATCTTCCCGATTCAATCAATGCTGCCGAGTATCTCAATGGGGCCTGGTTGCGATTAGACCCAACTCCCGCTTCACGTGTTTCTCCTGGAAATCTAAACAAGGACCGTAGTGGTATCATTAATTCTGCGCTCCAATGGTTTGATTATCTTGAAGCGATGTGGCGAGAGCATGTTGTCGAGATGAGTTCCGAACGCCAAGAAGAAGCGATCTACAAGCCCTTCGCAGAGAAATTCTTTGCACCGATTGCCCATTGGTTTGATAAAGATAAATGGACCGCGTTTATCAACAAACAATTAGCTTTCGTGGGCATTCAAATGGATAGTAAATGGTTTAGCTGGTATGCCAGTGGGCTGACAATTGTTGCTTGTATTGCATTGATATTCTTGTTCAAAGCCGCTCGCTGGTGCTGTAGCAAGGCCTGGATTTACCTGAGGCCGATATGGAAAAACTTCTGGACACCCGGCCATTCTCGCGTGGCATTTTACCACCAGCTAGAATTAATGCTCTCTCGTAAAGGATGGAAGCGAGAAAAAGGTCAGACTCCACAAGAGCTCATGACGCGAGTCGAGCAGGACGTCGCAGAAACGGAAAATGCCTCTCAAATCTCGAGCATCCTCAATTCTGTGGTGAAGACCTACTATCAAGTTCGCTTCGGAGGCATACAACTCGATGAAGCCAAACGAACAGAAATCGGAACCAAGCTCAGCCAGCTACAACTGATGCTCAATAAATAATGATGTTCGTCGATTAGAGGCCAGACCATTTTCCATTCGCAGAAACAATCTTAACCCGAAGCGTAAGTTTTGAAGTTGCGCGGTTTTAAATATTGGGTGGCCGCGATGTTGGTTTTGGCGAACGCTGGCCACTCAATCACGGATATTCAAAACGACGTCGGGGTCGACGCTAGTCGATCAGAGGTAGCAACTAAGTTCGCCGAGCGATGAGCGAGGATGAAGAACGAAGGCGGTAGTGATTGAACTACAATTGGATGAATCTTGGCCGCTGTAACCTCTGATGGCCTAACGGCCACACCGACGACGTTCCGAATACGTTTGATCCCGAAGCAGAGCCAACTCCGGAATCGTCGGCGGTGCTACACGATATAAAAGCATCCGCCCTTAAACATTAAACAAGAAGTGACAGATGTCGCCATCTTGCATTTCGTACGTCTTGCCTTCGACTCGCAACTTGCCTGCTTCACGGATGGCTCTTTCTGATTCGTATTCGACTAAGTCATCCAGTGTGAAGATCTCGGCACGAATAAACCCGCGTTCAAAATCGGTGTGAATCACACCTGCCGCCTGAGGTGCAGAGGCACCAATTAAAATCGGCCACGCTCGAATTTCTTTTTCACCTGCGGTGAAGTAACTTTGCAAACCGAGTAGCTTGTAAGTCGCCCGGGCCAATACAGCAAGCGCTGGTTCTTCTAGCCCAACGCTCTCTAACATTTCAGCGCGATCTTCTTCGTCTAGTTCGATTAACTCAGCTTCAATACTCGCACAAACCGAAATCACTTCGCCCCCTTCGGCTTCTGCTCTGGCCCGCACTTTGGCAACCAGTTCGCCTTCGCCATCTAAGTTGTCTTCATTTACATTCGCTATGTATAAAACTTGTTTGGCAGTTAACAGACCAAACCCTCGCAAGGTTTTCATCTGCTCAGGGTCTTGTGAAGTCATGCTGCGTACTGGCTTACCATCGGCCAATACTTTCTCACATTTCTCAAGCAGCTCAAAGCGTGCTTTGGCTTCTTTATCGCCAGATTTAGCATTTTTGGCGGCCCGGTTTTTGGCAGATTCTACCGTTTGCAAATCGGCCAGCATCAACTCGGTATCAATCGTTTCGATATCACGAATCGGATCGACATCGCCATCAACATGAATCACATCGCCATCTTCAAAACAGCGGACCACATGAATAATGGCGTCGACTTCACGGATGTGCGAAAGAAATTTGTTGCCGAGCCCTTCCCCTTCTGAAGCCCCACGCACGATGCCGGCGATATCTACTAACTGCAAAACAGTCGGAATCACCTTTTCCGTTTGGATGAACGACTGTATCTTTTGCAGCCGAGGATCAGGCACAGGCACCATACCCACGTTGGGTTCAATCGTGCAGAAGGGATAATTCTCGCTGGCAATTCCCGCAGCGGTCAAAGCGTTAAACAGGGTCGATTTCCCAACATTCGGCAGTCCAACAATTCCAGCTTCCATCTGACGATTATTTCCCAGCAGGTTTTAAGGGCAAAATACAAACAACCCATTGTACTGGAAAACCCAATTCTAGTAAGCGGGAGTTATCGGGCCGTACAAAAACGGCCTAAACAAGCTCAGATTGACTAAGAAACAAGTTTTAAACTTGCGTTATATTGTGCATAGAATGGACTTAAATGATTAATGCCTATAGCCTTAAAACCTTGGCTAGCACCATCGACGATTCTGGCGTTGGCGATGCTTCGAGTACAAACGAATTCGGAATGTCGCCGGTGCGGACACCCGAAATTTAAAACTACGCAACTTTAAAACTCACGCTTCGCGCTTGAGATTGCGCTTTCTAATTCATGAATATTCATTCTTTTGACTTAAAAACCAAACAAGAGACAACACGATAAACAGGCGACTGACCTCTCGGCAGTCACCCTACGAGTCCTAATAAAAAAACGGTGGACAGGCATCTGGCCTTTCCACCGTTTTTGTTTCTTGCGAGATTATTCAATCGGACGTTAGTCCAAGGTTCTAAACTTAAATATCTCAGAAGGCGTTCGGCCTTCTTTCATGATCTTGGTAAACTTGGCAACTAGATCAGGATGGTCAGAGGCAACATCGGTTGATTCGCCTGGATCTTTGTCTAGATTGTACAACTCAATTTTCAACGGCGTCTTGCTGTTCTTGGCAAGCATGTTTTGACGAATGGCTTTCCATTTGCCTTGTCGTACCGCTTGTTGGCCACCGTACGATGCAAACTCCCAGTACAAATAATCGTGGGGCTTTTGTTTTTTACCCAACAACGCAGGCATCAAACTAATTCCGTCAATGTCGGTGGGAGAGTCAACGCCTGCTACGTCACAGAAAGTCGGTAGCAAATCCCAGAAGGCCGAGATGTGATTCGACTCTGTGCCTGGTTTGATTTTGCCTGGCCAACGTGCCACTAGTGGAATACGAATTCCGCCTTCGTACAAGCTCCCTTTGAGTCCTTTGAAGACGCCAGCCGATTCAAAGAAATCGGAGTCTGAACCGCCGAGACGATCATAAGTTGGCCCATTGTCGGACGAGAACAAAACGAGGGTGTTGTCGTCGAGACCATATTTTTTAACACGGTCAAGAATCTGGCCGATGTCACGATCTAAATGCGTGATCATGGCCGCGTAGCCAGCACGTGGAAATGGATGTTTTAGATAACCGTGATGTTTGTGCTCTTCTTCAGGAATGATTCCTTTATACTCAGCCAATGATTCTTCGGTCACTTGAATTGACAAGTGAGGAATCGCAAACGGCATGTACAAAAAGAAAGGGCGATCTTTATTCTCATCGATGAACTCTAATGCCACTTCACGAAAACGATCTTGCGAATAAGTTTCGCCGTTCAGCGTGCGATCATTGCCAGGCAACACTTCTTTTTTGTCGTTGCGCCAAAGAAACTTCGGGTAATGATTATGGGCATGGCGTTGACAGTTGAATCCGTAGAACAAGTCAAAGCCTTGTTTGTTTGGGTCGCCGGTGGTGCCGACGTGGCCTAAGCCCCATTTGCCAATTGCGGCAGTCGCGTACCCTTTTTTCTTCAGAAGTTCAGCGATGGTAATCTCTTCATCAGGAATCGGATTTTGGCCAGGGAACTCCCAACCAAATTTTGGAGCCAAGTGTTGTAGATAGCCAGGGTCACCATTGTTTCGTACATGGGCATGGCCTGGGTGTTTGCCGGTCATCAAGCAACAGCGAGAAGGCGCACAGACGGCATTTCCACTATAGTGATCGGTGAATTTGATCCCCTCTTTGGCCAAGCGATCAATGTTCGGGGTTTTGATCCATTTCTGGCCATAGCAGCCCAGCTCGTTGTAGCCTAAGTCATCGGCCAATAAATAGATGATGTTCGGCGGGCGTTCGGCCGCAAGTAAGCTGGTACAACTTACTAACAGAACCAATAGGGCGGACCATATACGTTGCGATGATTTCATGATGGGTTTCCAGCTAGAGGGCATTCTCTTGGAAGGTGTAATTTTGGGTAATTCTAGTGATTGTAATGTCGAGCTTCTGACGTAACGTATAATCGTTACCCTTGAACTTTAACTCAATCGTTCTCTAATATCTATTTGTTACTAGCGAATCGACCGTTTTTTGCTCGATTTTTCAGCAAAAATCACTCGATAATCCAACGGGCAAAGCATGGAATGCTAGTTGCAGTCATCTAATACGGAACTGAAAACAGTCACTTGTGGGAAGAAGGAATGTCACGAACAACGGTCAATTTCTGGCTAGATATGCTGCTACTTTTGCTCTTTATTGCGCTGCTTGGTATTTCAGTGATCACGCACTTCTTGTTTCCCCCTGGCACCAATGCGGCTGGTTGGACCCTATGGGGAGCCGGGTACGATCGTTGGAGTGAATGGCAGTTTGGCCTGCTGGTGACCCTGTCGTTAGCCATCTTGATTCACGTAATGCTGCATTGGACTTGGGTCTGCGGCGTCGTCTCTGCGATGCAGGCACACCGCACCGGCAAAAAGAAAACCCAATGGGACAACGGCACAAAAACCATCGTCGGCGTGGCAGTCATTATTGTGATCTTAAACGTAGTCGGCGGAATCTTGGCCGCGGCGGCTGTGATGATCCAGGGGCCAGGGGTTTAGAGGAATTTTACAATCGGCGTTGGGTGCCATGCCCTCGCGCTTTCGCGTGGGCATGCTTTGGGCCCAGATATCCGGCTTGCTTCAACCGTATTCCACTCATCAATCAACCGTAGCTGAAGTCGTAAGACTTCAGGGAACCCTCGATGTCGATCCTACGAATTCAAAACCCCTGGTAGGTTGGCTGCTCGCCAGCCGACTTTTGAAGTGCAAAAAAGATTCTCACGCCAAGGCGCAAAGGCGCCAAGAGGTTTTGCTTCAAACTTTCTTGGCGCCTTTGCGCCTTGGCGTGATATTAATTTCGTTTGCTTGAGGTTTAGTTGCAAATGGGTTTTCGAGACGGTAAGCTAATTGCTTAGCATTTTGCGGCACAGCAACGAAAACCACGCGAATGGAGGAATAGCCGAGAGAATCATGACCCGCGATAATTACGAGATACCAGCGCCGAAGCCCCAGATGATCGAATTCTATGAACAACGCACGAAGGAGCACATTGCCAGAGTTGCCGCGAACCTGAGGTTGCTGGCGAAGGTTACGATTCACAGTGAAGAGTTGACACGGCGACAAAAGATCCATGACGCATCCAAATTCGCGCCCGAAGAAAGAGATGCTTACGTCTGGCTAACCGAATACCATCGGTGCAGAAGGAGTGGAGAACCGTTTGATTATCCGCCAGGCGTTGAACAAGAGGTGAAGCGTGCAATTCAACACCATATGACAACAAATCGCCATCACCCACAATTCCATACAGACCCGAACGACATGACGGAAGTAGATCTGATCGAAATGGTTTGCGACTGGACTGCAATGTCACAGGAATTCAATCAAGATGGCGGTAGTGCCCGCGGATGGGCAGACAAAACAATCGGCACACGTGTACATTTCAATGAACAGAGTTCTGAATTTATCTACCGAATGATCGAGGAACTGGACAAGCAAATTGCTGCCCAGGGATAGCAGCCAGAGTAACGCCTCTTGGCGGTCATGGCCTGTGGTGTAGTGTGTTTTTAACATCGGGTGGCACCGATGACGATTCCGGAGTTAGCTTTGCTTCGGGAACAAACGTGTTCGGTTTTGGAAAACGCGAACCACTTCAAACCCACTTATTCAAAACGATGCCGGGGTCGACGCATGTCGATTAGGGGTTAGACCGAATTCCATTTACCTCGTGCAGAAATAATCCAACTTTGCTTCTCCAGTCAAATCGGCTATGCTAATACAACCTTCTATCGACTTTCCTTCGCAGTGATGTTTCGAAGCATTGATGGAGCTTGGAAGTAGGAGGGACGTTTTGTAGATTGAAAGGGACTGTAATGAATCGTGTTGTAAAAATTCTAGTATGCATCTTCACATTACTTGCGTTTTTTGTGATTCTAGGAGTCGCAGTCTATCTGCGAACTTCTCAAGATAGCATTCAATTCGAGTTATTGAAAGAAGTTACATTTCATATCAATCCGCAAAAACCAGATAGTTCACTAGCGGAACAAAACGAAGACCCTAGTGATCTAAATGGGTGGGTGAGTGAGTCCTATTATTCCACTGAAGATTTCTATCTCGCTAAAGTACGAATCACAAATACAGGAAACCGATCAATCTTCGTATATAAAGGGGTTAATGCTATGAATCGTTATTTTGATCCCGGTTTTGAAGAGAGTTTCGATGAAGTGGAGTGGGTAGAATTGCCTTCGGGACATTCTCGAATATATAATTATACTGAAGAGGATAAAAGCAATTTGCAGAATTTGCAAATTAATTATCATAAAGGTAATGAAAAAAGTAATGAAAATCGATTTAAGGCAATGAGCATGCCTGTTAAGGAAGTGGGGAAAGTGTATAAGGCTAAATCATATAAATTGATTCCTTCGCTTGATTCAATAAGCACGCCAGAGTGAAACAGAGATCGCTGAAATCTTAGGCCTTTAACCTCTATCCCGCCCTCACTTTCCCCAAAAAATAACCAGATTTTACATATCCACACAATTCAGCTATACTATTACTACCTTCTACCGCTTCCCTTCCCTCCTACTCCCTCCGCTGTTATGTGTCGTTCCTGGCAAATTATTCTGCTGTTTGCTGCTGTGTTGGCTATTGGTGCGCAGTTGGGTGGGACTCGATTGCTGGCGGAGGAACCGGTTAGTTTTGAGTTGGAGATCCAACCGATTCTTACGGCCAACGGTTGCAACGCCGGGGCCTGTCATGGGAAGCAGCGGGGGCAGAATGGCTTTCAACTTTCGCTGTTGGGTTTTGACCCGGAGTTTGACTTTGCGGCACTCACCAAAGAAGGTCGCGGCCGGCGGGTCTTTCCGGCGGCACCAGGGCACAGTTTGCTGCTGCAAAAAACGGTCGGCCAATTACCGCATGGGGGCGGAGTGTTGTTCAAGCCAAACGGTGAAGACTACCAAACCCTGCACCGTTGGATTGCCCAGGGCTTGCCGCGAGAAATTGAAAACGAACCGAGCCTTGAACGAATCACAGTTGAGCCAGAGCAGATGTTGATGAAGCCGCTGGAAGAACGGCAACTTACCGTGACCGCCTATTATTCAGACGGCACTTCGGCAGACGTGACCCGGCGTACTTCGTTTCAATCGAATGAAACCGCGATTGCTTCGGTCTCTGAAACTGGCGCCATCAAAGCCGGCAAGATCCAAGGCGAAACCGCCGTGATGTGCCGCTACATGAGTGAGATTACCGTTTCCAATATGGCAATTCCATTATTGGGCCAAGTGCCAAAAGCAATGTACGCTGAACTGCCGCGTAACAATGTGATTGATGAGCTGGTCTGGAAGAAACTGGAATCCCTACGCATCACTCCTTCGGCTCCGGTCGACGATTCCAAATATCTACGCAGGGTCTACATCGATATCATCGGGCGAACACCCTCCGCGGATGAAGCCCGAGCGTTTCTAGAAAACAAAAGTGAAAACCGCCGGGCCGAATTGGTCGATGAACTGTTGAATCACCCCGGCTATGCCGATCACTGGGCCAACAAATGGGCCGATCTGTTGCGACCGAATCCGTATCGCGTCGGCATCAAGGCCACGATGAATTACGATAATTGGATACGCGACCAGTTTCGTGAAAATCGCCCCTACGATGTTTGGGTGCGTGATCTGCTGACCGCTTCTGGCAGCACCTGGGAAAACGGCGCGGCAACCTTGTTTCGAGATCGACGTTCGCCGGATGAAGTGACCACGCTGGTCTCGCAACTGTTTCTCGGGATTCGATTGGAATGTGCCAAATGCCATCATCACCCGTTTGAAAAATGGGGCCAAGACGACTTCTACAGCTTCGCGGCCTACTTTGCCCAAATCGGGAGAAAAGGTCCAGGTATTTCGTCGCCGATTTCCGGTGGAGAAGAAATGATCTTCACCTCGAAAAAAGGAAGCGTCAAGCATCCACTCACCGGCGAAGTCATGATGGCGAAACCGCTGTTTGGCGAAGCAAAACCGATTGCCGATTTTGATGATCCACGCGAAGCCATTGCCGAGTGGATTACTGCGGACGCGAACCCGTTTTTTGCCGAAGTCCAAGTCAACCGAATTTGGGTTGACTTGATGGGACGCGGCATTGTAGTGCCGGTCGATGATTTACGGTCGACCAATCCGGCCACCAATCAACCACTTTTGACCGCCTTGGCCGATCACCTGCGTCAGCACGATTACAACTTGAAAGAGGTGATTCGCTTAATCACTTCTTCGCACGTCTATGCGTTGGGCTCGCTGCCGTCAGATCGCAACATTGCCGATACACGCAACTTTTCAAGGAACTATCGCCAGCGGCTTCGGGCCGAAGTGATGCAGAGTTCCATTGATGACATCACCGGCGTGCCGACCAGTTATTCCGCAATGGCACCTACAGCCAGAGCCAATCAAATCTGGACGCATCGCGTTGATTCCTTGTTCTTGGATACCTTTGGTAGACCGAACGAAAACGAAGACCCGCCGTGCGAACGGATTGAAGAGTCGACCGTAACGCAAGCGTTGCACTTGATGAATGCACCTTCGATCTACAAAAAAGTAACCAGCAGCAGCGGAACAGCGGCAAAGCTGGCCACTAGCGAAATGACCGCAGAAGCAATCGTGGAAGAACTTTACCTGACGATTTACAGTCGATATCCCGATACACAAGAACAAGAGATCGGGCGATTGTTGTTCAACCAAGACAAAATAACACGACAGCAAGCGACCGAAGATTTAATGTGGGCACTGCTCAATACGTCCGAATTCATCTTAAGGGACTAACTACCCAGGTGACGAAAATGGAAAATCAACCGAATACAGCAAAGATGAGCCGCCGAAATTGCTTGAAGCTAGGGCTCGGCTCTTTGGCCGGTGGCGGGCTGGCTTCGGCCTTGCAAGCGAAGGCATTCGCCGCGAAATCTGGCATCCGCAGTCAGGCCGACAGTTGCATCTTGATTTGGCTAGACGGTGGCCCTACGCACTATGAAACGTTTGACCCTAAGCCTGATGCTCCGGTTGAAATTCGTGGTGAATTTGAAGCAATCAAAACGAAACTGCCTGGCGTTTATTATTCCAAACACATGAAACGCCTGGCGGCGATTGCGGACAAATACGCGATGGTTCGTTCCATTCGACACAATCAAGGCAACCACGGCGCCGGCAATCATTACATGATGACTGGAGCCCCGCCTCGTATTCCAGTCGGCTGTGGAGCTTTTGTCAGTTTTCATCCTAGCTTGGGTGCCACCACTTCGCATCAACTGGGCGCACCGCATGGTATGCCGGCCTATTTTTCACTGCCAAGCATGACACGATCTGGCGGGCCGAATTTCCTGGGCCAAAAACACGGGCCGTTTGTGGTGGCCGATGATCCGAACCGTTCGAGCTTTCGTGTGCGAGACGTAGTGATTCCGCGTGAACTGACGGATTCTCGCTTTGCTGATCGTAAACAACTGCGGGCACAAGTTGACCGCATGGTACGCATCAACGAAGAAGCGGCCGCTGATCCAGCCCTGGCGGTTGACGAGTTTTATCAGCAAGGCTACCAGTTAATCAGTTCGCCTGAAGCACAAAAGGCATTTGATATTCATCAAGAATCAGACGAAGTTCGCGACAAATATGGCCGCCATGCTCTAGGCCAGCGAGCCCTGTTGTCTCGTCGATTGGTAGAAGCAGGCGTTCCGTTTATCACCATTGCCGAAGGTGGCTGGGATCATCATACCGACATCTTTAATGCACTCAATAAACGCTTACCCACGTTCGACGCTACTATCGCCACGTTGATTGAAGACTTGGAAGAGCGTGGCATGTTAGAACGAACTATGGTGATTGTGTTAGGCGAATTTGGTCGCACTCCAAAGATCAACGAGCGTGGAGGGCGTGATCATTGGTCCAGCGCGATGAGTGTGTTGTTTGCTGGCGGTGGCACACCTGGTGGTGTCGTGGTCGGAGCCACAGATCGACAAGGTTACTCGGCAATTGAAGATGTGCTTTCGCCTGAGAACTTTGTTTCGACCATCTATCGTAAACTGGGCATCGATCCAAATATGGTGCTGTACACTCCACAAGGCCGCCCGGCTCACTTGGTAAGCAACGGTGCTCCCATCTCGCAGTTGATGGGGTAACGGAATGAATCGTTTGCGTTTATTTTCACTGATGGTGCTCTGTTTGTTCGTTGCTGGCTTGGGAACTCATTTTCCAAGTAGATCAGCAGCAGCCGAACCAAAGCTGAACTATTTCTTTCCCGCTGGTGCAACACGCGGGAAGACAACCCAAGTGAACGCCTCTGGCACATTCGGCAACTGGCCGGTACAAGCTTGGGTCAACCGGCCTGGGTTGACCGTGACTGCTGCCGAGAAAAAAGGGCAACTTCAAATTGAAGTCGACGCCCAAGCAACCGGTGGAATCTATTGGGTCCGGCTGTTTGACAAAGAAGGTGCATCGAGCCTACGTCCATTTTTGGTAGACAGCTTGCCGGAACAGCTAGAGACCGAGCCGAACGACAGCCCTAAAGACGCTCAAGCGATTGTACTGCCGCAAATTGTCAACGGCAAGCTTTCAAAAAAAGGTGAAGTCGATGGCTTTGCAGTGCAACTCAAGCAGGGTGAAACACTGGTCGCTTCGCTCGAAGGCAACTTCTTCTTGAACTCTCCGATGGATAGCGTGCTGCAACTGACAGACGCACAGGGCTACGTGATTCAACAAAACAACGATGCCCGAGGACTTGATCCACAAATTATCTATACCGCAAAAACAGATGGCACGTACTTGGTCCGCGCGTTTGCGTTTCCTTCGGCGCCTAATAGCACGATTGGTTTTGCCGGGGCCGATACTTATTTGTATCGACTTACGTTGACGACAGGCCCTTATCTAGATCACAGTATTCCGTTGGTTGCACTGACTAACGAACCAACAGCCGTGGAACTCGTCGGCTGGAATTTACCAAAGACGCTGACCAAGAAGTTGCTGAGTGCAGACGAAGCGGCCCACGGATTCGTCTCTCACCCAGATGTTGCCGGTTACTGGCCGCTCTCGAATTCAAATTCGTTCAAGATGATTACCGAGAGCAAACCCGAGGATGATCAAGCACAGTTGTTAAGCCTGCCGGTGATTATCTCCGGCAAGCTTGCTTTGAAAGGCGAAAAAGACCGTTATCGATTTCAGGCCACCAAGGGACAGAAAATTTCGTTCAAACTGCGATCCCACTCGATTGGTTTTCCGTTGGATGCAGTGATCGAGATCATCGACCCTGCTGGCAAATCGGCCGAGTATGATGACGCCTCGAAACTGAAAGACCCTGTGGTTAGCTACACGGTAAAAAGTGATGGCGAGCTTCAGGTTGTGGTCAAAGATCTGCATGGTCGCGGTGGCTTGCGTTTTCCGTATGAGTTGACCGTGAGCGAAGTCCGGCCAGATTTCACACTGACTGTAGATTCTGACTTATCGAAAATCAAATCAGGCGAGTCACAAGAGATCACTGTCAAAGTGAATCGAACCGATGGATTTAAACTGCCGATAGAGATTCAAGCGATTGACTTGCCGGAAGGAATTACGATGACACCAGTCACTTCTTCCGGTGAAGGCGATACGGCAAAGGAAGTCAAGTTAAAACTGACCGCCACGAAAGAATCGGCAAGCGGCGCATTCCGAATTCAAGGGAAAGCGACCGCTGAAGAATCAACAATTTCTCACAACGCACGATTCACGATCAAAGACCGGTCTGATACATTAGACTGGCTGTGGGTCACGGTTGAATAATTTCTTTGTGCTTGGCGAATCGAGATTGATGATATGGCGAATGAACTATCGGGTTTGAAGTTCTTGTTTTTTGTCGGCGATATCTATGAAGACTTAGAGCTTTGGTATCCCAAGCTCCGCTTGATCGAAGCCGGCGCCAAAGTCGTTATCGCCGGACCTGAAGCGGGCAAAAGTTATTCTGGAAAAAACGGATACCCGTGCGTGTCAGACGCCTCGATTGATTCGGTAAAAGAGGCCGACTTTGATGGGCTCGTTGTGCCTGGCGGTTTTATGCCAGACAAGCTGCGTCGTGATCCACAAGTGCTACAGCTAGTCAAAGACTTTAACACCAGCGGCAAACTGATCGCGGCAATCTGTCACGGCGGCTGGATTCCGATTTCGGCCAAAGTCTATGACGGAGTAAAGGTCACCGGTTCGCCAGGCATTAAAGATGATCTAGTAAACGCAGGTGCTATTTGGGAAGACGCCGCCGTGGTGATCGATGGCAATCATGTCACCAGCCGCAAGCCGGACGATTTACCCGATTTCTGTCAGGGTATTTTGCAAGTGATGCTTGGGCAGAAATAAGCTCTCAATGTCAACTCATTCTGTTGAAGGCAGTGACTGAGCGCCCTTATGCCACGGTTAAGGAGCCTTTGTTTCTCTTCCTCCTCACACTTCTTTCGCTAAGCGGCGGAACCCAGTACATTAAAGAATTCAGCATCTCAGGTATTCTGTGGATGTTGTAAAACTACCCTTTCACACTTTCTATTATTTCTACAGGAGTGGCGAGTTAGTATGGCCAAGCAGACGATTGCAGACATTGATGTTGCCGGTAAAAAAGTTCTGATGCGAGTTGATTTCAATGTGCCGTTAGACAAGCAAGGCAATATCACCGATGACCGCCGCGTTCGTATGGCGATTCCCTCGATTGAATCGGTGATCTCTCGCGGTGGGCAAGTCATTCTGATGAGCCACTTAGGCCGACCGACGCCAGGCGAAGACAATTCAAAATACAGCTTGAAATCAGCGGCTGAAAAGTTGGCTGAGATATTGGGCAAGCCTGTTGCCTTTGCAGCAGATACCGTGGGCGAAGACGCCACTGCCAAAGTGGGCGAACTGGCCGATGGCGGAGTCGTGGTTCTCGAAAACTTGCGATTTGAGCCGGGCGAGAAAAAAGGGGATGCCGAATTCGGTGCCCAACTGGCCGCGTATGCTGATATCTATTGCAACGATGCCTTCGGTACTTGTCACCGCACTGATGCTTCGATGGTGGCCGTTCCAACTGCCATGGGCGACAAGCCGAAAGTGGTTGGTTTTTTGGTTGAGAAAGAAATCAAGTATCTGACCGAAGCGATCGGAAGTCCTCAGCGTCCCTTCATTGCCATTCTAGGTGGGGCCAAAGTCTCGGACAAAATCATGGTCATCAAAAACCTGCTAGGCATTTGCGACAAAGTGCTGATCGGCGGAGCCATGGCTTATACTTTCTCGTTGGCCAAAGGTGGCAAAGTTGGCAAGAGCTTGGTTGAGCCAGATAAAGTTGATTTAGCCAAAGAGCTGATTGAACTGGGTGGCGATAAACTTGTCCTTCCCGTTGATACGCATTGCGGCGATGATTTCAACAGCAACTGTAACAAGCAAGTTGTCAAAGCGGGTGAAATTGCGGACGATTTTGAAGGGCTTGATATCGGACCAGAGACCGCCAAGCTTTATGCAGACATCGTAGCAAGTGCCAAAACCGTGATCTGGAACGGACCGATGGGCGTGTTCGAAATGGAACCGTTTGACGCCGGAACTAAAGCAGTCGCACAGGCCTTGGCCGATGGCGATAGCATCAGCATCATCGGTGGTGGTGACAGTGCCTCCGCGATTGGGCAATTCGGCTTGGCCGACAAAGTTTCCCATGTTTCAACCGGCGGCGGTGCCAGCTTGGCAATGCTCGAAGGCAAGCCATTTGCTGCGGTTGATCTGCTAGACGAAAAATAGGATCGAAAGACTCTCTTGACCCAACACAAAAAACGGCCTGTACTTATGCAGGCCGTTTTTTTTATCAATGGTACGCTCACCCAAAATCACAATTTCAAGCAAGCAGCTTGATGTATTCTCGTTGAATCTCTCTTCATTAAAACACAGGGCTATTACCGAACAGTCTTCTTAATAATGCAATTTGGCCGAAGTGCATCATGTGGTGTGAGGGCATGAAGACTAACGCTTTGAATTTGGTGTCAAACAGCGGATGCGGAGGGTCGAGTTTTTCATCGAGACCTGCAATGTCGTACTGCTCGATGGCTTTCGCTACGTGTTGATCGACCCGTTTGTAAACCGCGTGGATTTCTTCTGCCGATGGATAGAGACTTGCGTCTGCCGAGGGCGTGGAGCCTTTGCCGAAGAGCTTTGGAAACGAAGCGGGCAAAATGTCGGCATCTTCAGGGCCTAGCGATCTTTGCTTCGTGATGCCTAGGCCAAAGTTGGCGATTGCCAAGTGGCCTACTTGCCAGGCAATATGCGTCACGCCTTCGCTGGGCATGCGAAACCAATCGGCTTTGTCGATGCCGTGGATAAAATCGCCGACTAATTTCTGGGTGAAGATAATTCGTTCTTTGGTTAATTCCCACTGTCCATTTTCTGGCATGGTTTGCTTCTTTCTCTGTTATGTGTAATGAGCGTTTATGGCTTCGCTTGCTGCAACGCGGCTTGATACTGCTGCGGCGTGTTGATGTTCAACAGTAAGCCTAGCTGTGGATCTGCCATTTTCAATTCGTCCGATTCAACTTGTACAATCTCTGCTTGTTGGATGACCGACATTAATTTCAAGTTACACAACTTGATCTGATTTTCCAAAGTTTTTGAGAAACTTCTGGGATACACGGCCGCTAGTGGCTGTAGCCGCTTTCCATCGTACGGCACAACCAGGGTGCCGGTTCGATCCGATTTCTCAGCCAGTGAAAACAGTTGCTCAACTGACTTACAAGAGAGCAGGGGCGTATCGCAGCCACTGACGAACACGTGTTGGTAATGTTCTGGCAGAGAAGAAAAACCGGTCCGCATGCCTTCTACCGGACCGCAATCAGGCGTCTGGTCTTCGACAATTTCCAAACAGGCATCAACCGCTGGAAGTTTGGGTAGCAGTTGGCCGTGGGCTTTGACAAGCACGATGTGTGAAACAGTGGAAGCGACCGCTTCCAGAATAAGAGCCAGCATCGACTTCCCATGAAACATCAACGAGGCTTTATCTTGCCCCATCCGGCGGCTTTTTCCTCCGCATAGAAGTATGGCCGCGCGTTTCTTATGCCGTTGGCTAGTCAATGATCGGCTCCACAGGTTTCCGAAGGCCAACGTTTGGCACAACTTAGTAGCAGACTCATTATTCTAGATATTCAACAGCGGATCACAAGCGGAGAACCATTTTCGTAGCGTTCTGGCCGCTCTTCAAAGATGCGTGCAGGCTGGAGAAGTGCACAAAAAATCTCGCCCACGCAGTCCAACATGAATCTGGAACTACGCGAGCGAGAAAGGCTGCACGGGTTTTTAGGAGTCTTTGATCATGCGAAGCACCGCATCTTCGGAGATACTGCGTTCCATGATTTTTCCATACTCGTCTAACGAGCGACGTTGTCCTACATTGTTCCATGAATTAACGTCTGCCAACTCAGGCATCAATTGCGTTAATTGATTGAGCAATGTTTGTGCCAAGATACGGATATTCGGTTCCGTAGCGCGTTCAGAAATCGACTTGGCGGTTTTCATGATACGAACCATTTGGGCTCGTTCTCGAACCGGAGACGATAATTCGTTTTCCGGTTCTTCCATCAAGTCAGCCACAGGCACATCGAGTGCTTGCTGCCAACGATAAACTTGACTGAGCAGCAGATCGCTATCTGTCCGCTCTTCTTCCCGAACTTGTGATGTGCCAATGCCTAGGCGTCTGGCAGCAGTTCGGACAGAAATCCCTTGTTCTTTGCGTACTTCCTTGATCCGATGTAGTGGTTTGTCATTCTGACGATGCAAACCGGTCGACGCGAAGGCAAATGTGCCCCGTGTCATCTTGAAGGGTACCGTAGCCATAATGGAGATTCTCCCCAATTCCAACGGCATTAGGCAGACTCAAGAGCAAACAGCAATCTACTTAAAGGCAGGAATGCGCACAGACCAACCTTTAATGGATAGGTAGACTTAGAGAATTTCGGTAGAGATTATCCCACAGGAATATCCAAGGGTGAAATCTTTACGAAATTAACTGATGTTCCTTTTGACTCAACGAAATGAACCCATTACCCCAATTGATGAGCGAGGAATAAAATTCAAATCTAACCGTAGCCTAGTTTTTTGGTATTGATTTCGGCGGAGAAGAGATATAAATAACCGTCACAATACACGAATGATGGGACCACCTGAAAACATTTCAGGCACAACTATAAATCCGAAGTGCCTCTGTATCGAATAATAGAGTTATGAAATTTGTGCTGAAACTCTCACAGGTAATTTTGGATTCTAGCGGATGTACTCAAACAACTCAAGACTTTTGTTGAAATAATTATCGGATACCCACCTTAGAAACATGAGTTAGGGTTCAATATTTTCCTTAGCAAGTTCTGAAAAGGTTTGTAGCTTAACTATCAGCCTGTAAAGCTTCTTGGCTGCTGCAATTTGGCTAAAACCTTAGCTACCAAACGATACGAGCAATTACTTTGGGCTACTCACCCAAGGCAAAGTTGGTTAAATTCGATAAAAAGTTGGGGCGTTTGGCAGGGCTCTGTGGTGCAGATTTTTTTTCTGAAGATTCTTTGCCTTGCTGTAATCCTGCTCCCCATTGCGTTAATCGTTCGATCAAAGCAGGGTCTAGCGGCTCGGGCATGACTGGGAATGTAAGGTCCACAGCAACCTCTTGTTTTGACTTGGTTAGTCGCTCTTGGTGCATTGCCCATAACGACCGTAAGTCATTGCTATTAAGAGGATTGGATAGATCTTGAAGGATCACAATTTCACCCTTTGCGTCCGACATTCCTATGCTGATCGCGGCGGCGGTTCCATGCTGAATGCCTTGTCTGCGGGCCCGGACTTGCGGATAGCGGGCTATTAAGTCGCAAACAACCTCTTCCGTCTGATCAGTTGAGCCATCGTCAACAATGACGATTTCAAATTGACTGGTTAATTCAGCCGCTTGCTCTAGCAACCAGTTTACCTGTGGGCTAATTATTTGGGCGGCATTATGAACAGGTAATATGATGCTAAGTGAAGTATTCAAAGGTCACCTTTTTCGCTTCGTAAGAAATTCGTTCATTGATTTGAGTGCAAGCCAAGTAGTTCATGCAAAAGTGATAGCACTCGTTGAAGAGATCATCGGCAGAACTGATTAAGACATTCCATCATCCCCCAGAGGTTGCCTGTTGGATGACTCATACTGCCGATGCCGATCATTCGGCCTAGAGATGTCTTGGGGAAAATGCGGGAGAATGGTAGCGATTATGTTGGTATTCCTGCCTGGTGGAGCCAGTCATCGCAATCGATCCGTTTGTGGTAGAATTCTGTTCCTAGATTGATCACTTACAGGCCAGAGACGGAAAACGGATAAGGAGAACTTGAATGACAATTGAACTGCCACGAGTGCCTGATTTTGAAAAGGCCGGGGGGCTAGTGCCAGCCATCGCTCAAGATGCCGAGAATGGCCAAGTTTTGATGATGGCCTGGATGAACCGTGAAGCGTTTGACGAAACACTGGCCACGGGCCAGGCAGTTTATTTTAGCCGCAGCCGCAATAAGTTATGGCGTAAGGGAGAAGAAAGCGGGCACCAGCAGCAAGTGGAGTCGATCTTTATCGACTGCGATGCGGATACTGTGCTGATGAAAGTTCATCAACACGGGGCCGCTTGCCACGAAGGTTTTCGCAGTTGCTTCTTCCGCCAGATCTCTCAAGATAAGACCGAAATTATCGGCCAGCGATTGGTCAACCCAGATGATGTCTACGGTAAGAAGTAAGCCGGATTTTGTTCTAAGCCATTATTTTATCATTTCCACCACAGTGATATACTGTACTAAATTCATCAATTCAATAACCAAAGATTCACATCAACATATACATAGGAACTCTGTTATGAGCGCTGACGCTAAAATCTCTGAACTCAATCTAGAACTACCACCTGCTCCAAAAGCGATGGGCGTTTATAAGCCACTGGTTGTCGCTGGCAACATGGCGTACGCCTCGGGTCACGGGCCTTTGCTTTCGGATGGAACACTGTTGAGTGGTAAAGTTGGTTCCGACGTCGACCAACAAGCGGGCTACGATGCAGCGCGTCAAACAGGCCTGGCCATGCTGGCAACCTTACATGCCAGTTTAGGCAGTCTGAATCGTGTCAAACGTATCGTAAAGACCTACGGCATGGTCAACTGCACCGACGACTTCGCCAACCAACCGCAAGTCATCAACGGTTTCTCTGATCTCATGGCCGAAGTCTTCGGCGATGAAAATGGGATCGGCGCCCGCAGCGCAGTGGGGCATAACGCCTTGCCGGGGAATATCACAGTTGAGATCGAAGCGATCTTTGAAGTCGAGTAAACTCTTACTTGAACGCCCTGCGACAGGAGTCACCTTGGAGCCACGAACTAATAAGAGGAGTTCATGTGGCTCTTTGGTCATTCGTGTAAGTCCAAAGAGAGCCAGTTATCTCAGTTTTGTTTTCAAAAAATACTGGTAAGCCCCATATAGATTGATAAACTAGAACATAAAGCTAGTTTTACAAAAATCTTTGGGGCATATTGATGATCGTTTGGCACAGACTTTTTATTCTTGCGTGGCTACTTCTTCTCTTCTCCATGAAGCACTCCTTCGCGGATGACCTTTATCCGCTAGAGCCTGCCGATACTTCAAGCCCTAGAGCGACACTCATTAGCTTTCGTGACGCCTGTGAAGAAACGTACGAGCTGTTCTTTCGAGTAGGCCGTAGTGATTTTGATGAAAGTAACTCAGCTCACATCCTGACTAAAATCATTGACTGTCTTGATTTAAGCCAAGAACCGGAATTTAACCGAGACTACACCGGCAGAGAAGCGGCCGCTTGCTTAAAGGAAGTATTGGATCGAATCGAATACCCGGCTGATGAAGAGATTCCTGGAGCGGACGAGATACGTGACGAAAACGGAGAGATCATCATTGAAGAGTGGCGTATCCCACACACCGAAATCGTCATCGCCAGAATCGCTGAAGGACCGAAAGCAGGCTCCTATCAATTTAGTGCCAACACGGTCCGCAGAGCAACGGAATTTTATAGCAAGGTTAAACACCTTGAGCCTCTAGCCGAGTCGACGCCTGGCCTTTATCAGCATTTTCTCTCGGCGCCTAAATCTCGCTGGATGTCAGGCATCGTATATCAATTGCCAGAATGGACTAAAAAACGTTACTATGGGCAAGCGATATGGCAGTGGGTTGGGCTAGTGACCGTAGTTGTTGTGGGACTGGTCCTTATGTTTTTCGCCCATCGAATTGGACAAGCGAATAAAAACAAAATTGAGAAATTGGGTGTCGTGCGTTACATTCTCAATATCGCCTTTCCCATTGCAGCCATGTTGGTTCCGTTGTTGGCACGTGAGTTTATCGCAAACGATCTTTCGATCTCAGGCGCTTTGCTGGCAACCACTAAATTTTCGTGCAATGTTGTCTTTTTAATCTCACTAATAATCGTCATCTTTAGTGCCAGCAATCGCATTGCAGAAGTTATTATTTCGTCACCCGGATATCACCCCAAAGGCTTAGATGCCCAGTTGATTCGTATCGTGAGTAGGATCGGCGGCATTGTGTTGGGCACAGTGGTCTTTTTAGAAGGAGGTCAGTTTCTTGGGGTTCCACTCACTACATTGTTGGCTGGTGCTGGGGTCGGAGGTCTGGCAGTTGCGCTGGCAGCCCAAGACACGCTTAAAAATGTTTTCGGCAGCATCATGATCATTCTCGATAAACCGTATCGCGTTGGCGAGAGAATTGTAACGGGAAGTTACGATGGCGTGGTGGAAGAGATCGGTATTCGTTCCACAAAAATCCGGTTACTAACCGGGCATCTGGCCACGATCCCCAATGAAGAAATGGCCCGCAGTGACATCGAAAATGTCGGTCGCAGAACGCATGTCCGACGTGTTTCAGACATCGCGATTCGGCTTGATACTTCGCCAGAAAAAACAGAGCAAGCGGTTGAAATTATTCGCGAGATATTAAAAGACCATGAAGGACTAAACGAAAACTTTCCACCGCGAGTTTACTTCTCACAGCTAGATCGAGATTGCTTAATGATTCGCATGATGTACTGGTATCATCCGCCAGAATACTGGGACTATATGGCATTTTCTGAAAAGGTGAACTTACAGATCACACGCCAATTTGCCGCAGCCGGAATTGAACTTGCCCTGCCGAGTCAAAATCTGATGCTTACCAATGAGCCAGGTCAAGAAACGCCAGGGCCTTAATCAGCATCAAGTCACAGCCTTGGTCGCTGCTACTTCTTCAACTTCACTTGCTTCATCATCTGCTGCACGATTTCTGGATTCTCTGCGGCAATGTTTGTCGTATTGTCTTGATCGTTTGACAAATCATACAAATCGGTTTGTGTCACTTTGCCATTTTTGTGTTTCACAATCAAACGGTGGGTGTTGTTGCGCACACTGATGGCATCGCCCCAATAACTGATTGCTGACTTCGCGTCTTCATACGGTTTCCCTTGAAGCAAAGCGGCAAAGCTTCGCCCATCCAGGGCATGCTCGGTCTGTTGAAACTTGGGAGCACACAATTCAATCAAAGTTGGATACAAGTCAATCGTTTCGACCAAAGTATCAGTCTTCACACCGGCCGCTTCCATGCCAGGTGCGCGGACCATTAACACGCTGCGGTTGGCTCGTTCCAAGGGTGTATGTTTGGCCCAAATTTGTTGTTCGCCTAAGTGCCAACCATGATCTCCCCACACCACCACGACGGTGTTATCGGCCATGTCTAAATCATCCAACGCTTTGAGCACTCTGCCCACCTGTCGATCTGAATATCGAACACAGGCCAAATACGCACGCCGGGCCATGCGATGTGCATCGGGCGAAAGAGGATTCGTCTTTTTATAAGGCGTGCTGTACTTGTAGAATTCTCCGCTGCCATGCCAATACGATTCTGGCTTGACTGCATCTGCGGCAATATCAATGTCGACACCTTCAAACGCGTCCCAATCTTGCTTGGTCGCCACAAACGGGAGATGGGGTTTAAAGAAACCGAGCCCCATGAAGAACGGCTTGTCCCCTTTTTTGAATTCTTTTAGTTGTTCAATCGCCGTATCGGCCAGCATGCCATCCGGCAAGTCAGAATCATTTTCAGCGGTGAACTCCATCAGGTCTTTGTGTCCGCCTCCATCTTCACGATGTTTGCCTCCTTCATACGCAAAGAAGATTCCCCAGCCCCGCTTCCATGGACCGAACGGAGTCGGCAAGTGATCCCAAGCATGCGGCACTTCGTCCCGTCCATCGCCTTGCCCGTTGTATGCGTAAACACGCCCATCGGCAGTGTGCGATATTTTTCCGATACAACTGGTCACATAGCCACTTCGCCGAAACAGTTCCGGCAACGACTGTGCCCCAGCAGTTTGGGTTTGCTTTAGCGCTGAAGCCCCTGCATACAAACCCGCATTGCTACGAGTCACGCCGCTGGCCGCCGGACTTCGCCCGGTCAACAACGCATATCGCGAAGCCCCACAGGTAGCGACCTGAACATAATGCCGCGTGAACAAGCAGCCCTGCTTGGCTAACCGATCCAAATTTGGAGACTGCGCGTCTTTGATCCCATAACAACCAAGCTCTGGCCGCAGGTCATCAATCGCGATGAATAACACATTGAACTTGTTCTGTGCTGGCTCAGCCGCAGCCTGCTTGACCGACAGAAAGGATAAACAGCCAACGATGCACAAAGAGAATATTCGATTCATGAGCCTTGGTTCTTCGTAAGTTCAGTGAATAACGTATGGAATGGGGAATCATTATAACCTAGAGAAGAAAGAAGTTGAACGCAGGAGCCTCAATTAATGAGAAAAGTGTTGACACCGCTCAGTTTGGGCGTAAAAATGTGGCATTGAGAGCCTGTTTTCTAGAATTGCCATTCATCAAACCGGAGGTCCGCCATGGGTTACATGCATATGTTTTACGGTGTCGATCTTGATCGAGTACAAGCTCTGTTCGGATCAAACGACGAGGCGTTTGTGGAGGATTTCCTCAAAGCTCAGGCCGAAGAGCTTGAAGATAACGATGCTTTTTTTGAGGATGAAATTGAGGAAGGCGATTGCCCTAGCTCCGAGACCGCGCTGCGAGAGATTGTCGCTGGCAAGATTCTGCATGAAGGGAGCCCTGCTATGTATGGCTATGTGTTGAAGATCATTTGCGAACACCTGGGCGAGTCGATCATGTATGACGTGTACGCGGTGAGCGATCATCCGTACAAATCGCAGTTGGCCAGTTCAGGCCCGCCGATTGCGATTCCTGATGACCCCGCAGATTTCCCAGATATAGGGCATCTCTCGATCAAAGACATTCCGGCCGAACTCCAGAGGATTGATGCGGCTCCACAAAAAGCGAAGAAGTCGCTCGTGTTAAGTCTAATTAATTGGGCTTCCAAAGGAATGATCGCTCGACAAATGGACGATGACGAAGCGATTGAAGACATGAATGCCTATCGCGATACGTTAAAAGAGGCCCAAAGTAAAAACCTCTCTCTGGTGTCCTTTCGACATTGATCACCTACTTCTTACTCGCCCAATACTTCGGCAAGTCGTCCTTCGTCTCACGCAAGATTTCTAGAATGGCTTGGCGGTCTTTGGGCGACAGGTGGGCGTAGTCTTCGTCGGTGTTTTTGCCCGTAAGGATTTCCCACAGTTGCCGGTAGATTGGCCCTGTGGCCGAATCAGGCAATGCGTCGAACGCTTCGCTGTAGATCAAATAACTACAAGGGTATTTGAACAACCGGGTTTGCAAGTCAAGCTGACGCAATGTTCGTCCCTGGGAATCAAAAGGGCCCAGTGCGGCAAACTCTTCTGTGTATGCAGACGTGCCAGTTACCGGAGATTTCAGCCGGTATTCGTCGACCATCAACAGGTGGTCAACCACATTCTTGGCACCACTTTCGTACCGGCGAATGGTCGATTCACTTTGAAAGTTTTCCGGTCGTTCTAATGCTTCATTCAACACATCGCAATCCCGAGCAGTCCAAATCGCTTGGTAGTTGGCTTTGGTAATGGCGTTGTGTGTTTGGGTTTGATGCTCCATGACCATCAACGAAACTATGTCACTATGCTTCGAGAGATAGCGCGACGTGGCAAAATAATCTTCCAGCGATACCACATTCGAGCCCCGCTCGCGGTCTAACGATTCAGGAGTTTCGGTCGAGCGAATCGAACTGTTGCCCATGTGGTGGTCGTCGCCATGCGTTCCAGTTACATACCAACCGCCCCAACGCTGCTTGAAGGGGCTTTCGTGCGTGCTGATAAATGAACCATGTTGCAATTGAGCCCGGCCATCGGCACCAGGGTAAACAGATCGTACCGTGTGCCCTGGCACGCCTTGGGTCATCGAACCAGCATGACACTGGGTACATTCATACGTGTGGCGTTTGAACTGAGGCCGGCGAGTCGGGTTTTGATCAAGCGAATAAAACACTGCCCCTAGTTTTGGATCAGCCGCGGCAATTTCTACCACAGTACCCCCAACGACAAAGCCGACATAGACATCGTCGTTAAAGTAAACGGCCCTCGGGGTGTTCGGTGAGATGCGGCGAAGTTGGAAACTGGTTTTTGAGAAGACGAGCCCTTGCGAGTTCACCGGTACTTCCAATGCTTCAAGCACTGCCTTCAAGTAGCCAGTTTTGGCATCGTAACGCATTTTGACATCGTCCGAGTCAATCTTCTCTTGCAGCCGCGAGATGACGTTGTCAACTTCGGCAGTGTTGTAGTTGATCGGCGGGTCTTCAAAGTCGTATTGTGCCAGGGCGGCAGATGCGAGAATCGAAAGTAGGACCGGCACGCTTAGTAGTGATTTACGGTTCATGATTTTCGAGGTGGGAAAGTGGGTTGTGTTCTTAAATAAGACTTGTTTGTCCAGTTTAACCAAAGATCGACCAAAAATCAACCAGAAAAACATGATTTCTTGGGTGAAAGTTCGACTATTTTCGGTTAGAATGTGACGAAACGTGTGTGTGCAGCGTGCTCCACCGCACAGTGCGGCAATCTTCTTCGTTTGGGTAGTTTATTCCTGTTTTTAGTATCGAGAGTAATAAAGATGCGTCACTTGATTACGGCCATTTGTCTTACGGCTATGTTGATTTCTACCAGCACTCTTTTTGCACAAGCGAAAAAGAAGCAGGCCCAGCCGCCAAAGCCGGAGCCAACACGGACTGAAGTTTATAAAACGATTGGCGATGTCGAACTGCGGATGCACATCTTTGAACCAGCCGGTCACAAGCCGAGTGACAATCGCCCGGCGATTGTTTTCTTCTTCGGCGGTGGTTGGAAGGGTGGAACACCCAACCAGTTTTACACACACTGTAAGCACCTGGCCGACAAAGGGATGCTGGCCATGAGTGCTGAGTACCGTGTTTCATCAAGGCACAACACCACCGCTGATAAATGTGTGGCCGATGCGAAAAGTTCGATGCGTTGGATTCGCAACAATGCCGTGAAGTTAGGTGTGAACCCTGACATGGTTGCCGCCGGTGGTGGATCGGCAGGCGGACACTTGGCCGCCTGCTTGGGAACCATCGAAGGCTTCAACGAATCAGGCGAGTCGACCGCCACATCTTCTGTGCCGCAAGCCCTGTTGTTATTCAACCCAGCCTGTGTGTTAGATATGGTTGATGGAGAGACACCGATTGATAAAGAAAAATACGCCGGACTCGAAGCCCGCATGGGCACCAAGCCGGTCAACTTGTCGCCCTATCATCACGTAAAAAAAGACGCCCCGCCTACGATCATCTTCCACGGCATCGCCGACACGACCGTGCCTTACCGAACGGCAGAACTGTTCACCAACGCCATGAAAGAACACGGCAACCGCTGCGAACTCAAAGGCTACCCCGGCCAGGGGCACGGCTTTTTCAACTACGGCCGCGATAAGAACAAAGCGTACGATAAAATTGAGAAGCAGGTAGATGCGTTTTTAGTGAGCTTGGGTTTCTTGGAAGGGTAGAAGGAAGAACTTTTGTCAGCTAAATTTTCAGCTTGTATTAGTCAGCACCCCATTCCACAGCATTAATACTAGTTGTTTGCAATTAGTTCTTCGGCGTGGTAAACTTCAGTTTTGGTCTGATTATTCATCCGAATTTTCTGCATCTAAAGCAATGGTCGCCGTGTGGCGATTACAGAATAAATAATCAAGTACTTAACTTTGTGGTTGTTCGAATGTGGCTTGAAGCTTTACCTGAAAATTGTCCTTTACCTAATGCAATGGCCCCGGCAGATTTTCTTTGTTTCAGGTTAGTAACAGAAATCCAGCCAATTGTAGAGGATTATTATTCTCTCCGAGAAATATTCCCAGATAAAAAATTTAATACCTGTGAGTGTCGAGCAAGGTCACTTTCAGTATTTAGCGAAAAATCTGATTGTGAGATAATAAATAAATTACCTGCGCACCGTAATAAACATATGGTCGCATTAAGGTTATCGCCCGACTGTGGACTTATTAAGCAAACGGGAAATAAGAAGACACACTTTTCATGGTGGGTTCAGGAATGCTTTTTAAACCACCTTGTATTTGAAGGGGTATAATATGGGCACTCCAATATTTCTAAAGGATATATTGTTATATTACGATACACCACAGCTCTTTGCTGCGTGTGATCTAGTTGGCACTAATTATCTCTGCATGCTCGTTGAGCAGTCTTCAGATATTGATAAATTTGCATGCGTCTCATTGTCCGAACAAAAGTTAATTCATTTTACTACTGGCAAGGTAGATCTGAGAGAGATTTTTTTATATCCAGAAATAAAACAGTTTTTTCAACTAGATGTCTTGGATTACCAATCAAATGATTTTGAGATCGAATCATTAAGTGCCCCAGAATTCCCTCTTCATTGGTTGCCTGAAGAAGGTGTTTTAATAAATAATATTCAATCTCAATCAGAAATTATTGTCGAATCAAAACAGAAGGCGAGAACAATTGTTCACTTGAGTCTTAATCCGCCAGAATCAATAAATGAACCGCGGATAAATGCACTAACTTTATCGGATGCACTTTTGTGTTTTCAAACGATGTTGAAATATGCATATAAAAGATCAATTGCAGTTCTACCGTCCGATAAGCGTAAGCAGTTGAATGTTAACGAAAACTATCAACTTGATGTGTTTGGCTTTGCGCACGGATCGTTTAGGGTAAAAATGCAATCACAAGCTTACCAAAATCTGCTTGGAGAGACTGAAATAATTAAAGCTCTAGAACTAGTTGATAAACTTGTTGAGAATATCGACAATCCTGAGGAGTCTTTACAGCTTTTATTAGAGAATAAGGGACACTTTGCAAGTAGCTATATTAGATTTCTAAAACACATCGCTGATGGGAAAAGCAAGATTTCATACTCTTGGGCATATTCGGCTCTCGAAGAACCTCTAACTAAACAAATTACCAGTGATCAAGCGCAGCGTCTATTCGAACTATTCAATCATCAAGACGAGCTAAAAGAAGAGGAAATCGAGTTAATTGGTTTCTTTGATAAGATAGACATAAAATTGGGAAAATGGAGACTTGTTGACCAAGGGAGAGAGATCCATAACGGAGAACTTGGAGAGGTTGAAGGGTTAACCTTGCAAGGGGTTGTCATCGGCACGGAGCTTTACAAGCTCAAATGTGTAGAAAAGATATTTGAAATTCATGGTACAAGTGAAGAGAAGAAATCACTTCAAATAATTGATCTTATCCCATTAAGCCCTCAAGAAGACACCGACTAAAAAAATTTGTAGGATGGATGGTCTACAAAAAGTCGGTGTGGGATTTGATTAGATTAGCCACTAATTTATCGTTCCGTTAATAATACCCGGCGTGCAGCCATCCATCTGTCTATGCGGATTGCTTTCAATAGAGCTACCCCATCTGATCAACCACTTGCTTGGTACTGTGCCTGGGCAATCTATCGGAGATCCGTTTGCCGAATGTGATTGAGACCGGATAAACAGATGGATGGCGGCAATGCGATTGTGATTCAATTGAACGGGTTTACTGTGGACGTTACAATCGATTGGAGAAAGTTTTGGTATAGACCATCTATCCTACCAGACTAAGTTCAAAAAGTATCTAGAAAGCAAATTCAATAGCTCAATGTTCGAAGAACAATTTACTATCGAAAGACCTTCTCACGCACTTGGTCCCATGGTAACCAAGATGGCGTTAAAGGGTGCCACGCGTGGGATGATTATTCAAAAGCTACGCTCAGAACGTCTCGATGAAATCACCGCAGAAACACTCGCGGACAATGCCTTTCGTGCAGTGGCAATCCGCAAACGGATCAAGGGCATCGGAATCATGTTGATGGGCCTGATGATAATCGGGGCCGGGCTCTATTCGACTATCGACATTCGAGTTGACTCCTCAATAAAGATCATCTTCTGCGGTGTGATCGTCTTGGGCCTCGGATTGGCGATGTTATTGCATCGGACGAGACTGACATAAGTTGCTTGGCTGCACTTCATGGCGGCTGACGAGCAGTACACCCTACGGTGAATTAAAAAAAGGGGAACGAACTAGATGTTCGTTCCCCTTTAAATTCTATTCATGTTTGCCGTGAACTTTACTTCTTAAAGTTCAAACCGGCGGCATTCGTTTTTACGCGGCAGAAGTACATGTCGGCGGTGATGTACAATGTTCCATCAGGGCCGAATGTGCAGTTGGCTGTTTTTTCGCCGGTGTTGAGTCGGCCGATCATTTTGCCTTTGGGGTTGAACACCAACACGCCGCCAGGTCCGGTGGCCCAGATGTTACCTTCGGTATCAACGGCCATTCCATCGGGCAAGCCAGGTCGGTCGCCAACCCATTTGGTGGCGTCAAACAAGATTTTCCCTTTGCCGAGTGTGCCATCTCTTTTCACGCGAAACTTTTTCCAGATGGCCGCTGCGGGATCGCTTTGGGCCACGTACAAAGTTTTTTCGTCAGGCGAAAATGCGATGCCATTAGGGCGGGTCATTTCTTTGGTCAACAGTTCAGGCTGGCCCTTTTTGTTCAAACGATAAACACCGCACCAATCTAATTCACGAGCCGGGTCTTCATATCGTTTTGGCAGCCCATACGGAGGATCGGTGAAGTAGAGTTGCCCATTGCTGTGAAAAATCAAGTCGTTAGGGCTGTTGAGCTTTTTTCCTTCAAAGTTATCGACTAAGACTTTGCGTTTGCCATCGACTAGTTTGATAATCATGCGGTCGCCATGACAGCACAAAACCAAGTTGCCATCGGAGTCGATCATCAGTCCGTTCGAGCCTGGTTCGCCACCGGTGAACTTGGCTTTGCCGGTGTAACCGCTCGGTTCTAGAAAGACACTATCGCCTTCGCCTTCTTTCCATTTAACGATGCGGTTGTTGGGGATATCACAGAACAAAACGTACTCGCCATCTGGTACCCAAACTGGTCCTTCTGACCATTCAAAGCCATCGGCCAACACTTCGATGACCGCGTCTTTGGCAACCAACTTATCAAACGCCGGATCAAGACTCTCGATCTCGCCAATTGTCTTCGGCTTCTCAGCATAAGATATTGAAGCTGCCAGCAACAAACAAATGCTGGCTAAGGAAAATATCGTGAAAGTATGTTTCATGGTGTAGGCTCCAGAGAAAGGATGTTGGGTAGGTTGATGATGGAATTGTGTTCTGGGTGCCACTGGCTTTGCCAGTGTTGAAGTGTAGTTAGGCCGGAAATGAACTTTTCATCAAAATCCAGAACAGCATTGTTGAGGAAAGTGTGAGTTGGCTGAGTCTGTGTTGTTCTGTACTGTGGGTACACAAACAGTCTAATTGCACTTCACACTGGCAGAGCCAGTGGCACCCGGAAAAGTGTTACTGCCCTTTATGTTAGCTTGATTTTGGCTCAGACGCAAATTCTTGTGCAGCGCAAAAAACTAGCCGAGACAAAACGGGTTGTCTCGGCTAGTTGAATTGAACAATGTTCTTAGAATAATTCTATTCTTTAATGATCTCTTTAACCGTCATGCCGCCTGGAATCATCGGCAATACGTGGGCCACATACGGCACTTCTACATCTAGCAAGTAAGGCCCATCGTAGTCGAGCATTTTTTGGATAGCAGCGGTCAGGTCTTCTTTTTTGCTCACAGTGGCAGCTTCCCAGCCGAATCCTTTGGCAACAGCCACAAAGTCAGGATACCGTTTTTTCACGAACGGTTTGCCCCCTTTGCCAGTCGCTTCCAGGTCATCGATTGGGCCCAAGTAGGTGTGAGCCCGATTGCCTTCCATGAATCGATCTTCCCACTGTACCACCATGCCCAGGTGTTGGTTGTTGACTAACAGCACTTTCACGGGCAACTTCTCGCAGTAGCAAGTGGCCAGTTCTTGGATGTTCATGGTGAAACTACCATCGCCTTCAACGTCGACACACAACGCATCAGGGTGGGCCGCTTGTGCGCCCATGGCTGCTGGCAAACCAAAGCCCATGGTTCCCAAACCGGAACTACTCATCCAGGTTCTAGGTTCTTTGAACTTGTAGAACTGGGCCGTCCACATTTGATGTTGGCCCACGCCGACTGCCAAATAGGTTTCACGGTCTTGGGTCAAGCGAGACAATTCTGAAATTGCGTGTTGCTGCAAAATTCCATCGTAGTCTTTATCGTAGGTCAATGGATCATCTTTTTTCCACTGCATACATTGATCAACCCAACCTGAAATATCTTCCGGGGCTTCAACCACCTTGTTCAACATTTGCAGGGCCGGTTTCAGATCGGCAACTATTGGAATATGGGCGATCTTGTTTTTGTTTAGTTCCGAAGGATCGATATCGATATGAACAATCTTGGCATCTTTGGCGAACTCGGCCAGCTTGCCAGTCACACGATCATCAAATCGCACGCCCAACGCAACCAACAAATCACATTCGCTAACCGCAACATTGGCGTACACGGTTCCGTGCATGCCCAACATATCCATACAGAGTGGGCCTTCTGTTGGATAAGAGCCCAAGCCCATTACGGTCATGGTAATCGGAATGCCAGTCTTCTCAACTAGTTCTCGCAGTTCGTCACTCGCATTGGCGGTAATGATTCCACCACCGGCATAAATCAAAGGACGCTTGGCCAGTTTGATGGCAGCCGCTACTTGATTGATTTGCTCTGGCCGGGCCTTACGAGATTCTAGGTTGTAGCCTGGCAAGTTCATGGGGCCGTCCCAGTCTGGCACGCATTGTTCTAGTTGAACATCTTTCGGAATATCAACCAACACAGGTCCAGGCCTGCCTGTAGAAGCAATGTGAAATGCTTCTTTCATGATGCGGGCCAAGTCATTGATATCGGTCACCAAATAATGGTGCTTCGTGATGCCACGGCAGACTTCAACAATCGGAGTTTCCTGAAACGCATCGGAACCAATGACTGGTCGTGGAACCTGAGCCGAGATCGCAACCATCGGGATACTATCTAGCTTGGCATCAGCAATGGCGGTGACTAAGTTCGTTGCACCAGGTCCACTGGTTCCCATGGCAACGCCAACCGTTCCTGTGGTGCGGGCAATTCCTTGTGCGGCGAATGCTCCGCCTTGTTCATGACGTGGCAAGATGGTGCGGATTTTGTCTTTGTAGCGTGTCAGTGCTTGGTGCAATGGCATGCTGCACCCGCCTGGGTAGGCGAAGATGATTTCGACTTCATGACGCACCAAAGATTCAATCACGATGTCAGCACCTAACATGACTTGGGAATCGGTCGTGGTCGTTTTTGAAGTGGAAGTAGTCGTACTCACCGGAAATCATCTCCATTGGCAAAATGCGGATTAGCAAGGCTAATCCCGTGAATTATAATTGTGCAAGCGCACAGCGAACCCTGGGAAACCAAGTCGCAACATATTAGGATAGGCAAGTCGGCCAAAACTATCAACCGATTCTTGCCGCAATCTCCACCTAACTTTAGTCGTCACCACGGTTTATTCATAAAAGAGAAAGCAGAAAAATGCCAGATGTTCTTATAAAACTGGCTCTGATCGGTACTTTTGGAGCGGTTGGGGCCATGACCCGATTCGGCGTCAATCAGCTTTCGATTTATCTGTGGGGCGGAAACTTCCCGTACGGGACACTTACGGTGAATATTCTCGGTTGTTTCCTGATCGGCTTTATTTCGTATCTCAGTGCTAATTCCGAGCTAGTTTCTGAACATTGGAGAATCTGCCTAATCACCGGCTTCCTCGGCGCCCTCACAACTTTTTCCGCCTTCGGCCTAGAAACTTACGATTTATTTGAATTCTCCGGGTACGAGAAGGCGTTACTGGCCGCGGGGAACATTGCGGCGAATGTTGGATTGGGGTTGTTGGCAGTAGTTGGCGGGGTGAGTTTGGCCCGGTTTTTTGTGGGTGGTGGGTAGTGAAATCAGCAATAATTGACTCGGTCACCATGGAGTAGTATAATACCCCATATGTGTCGTGTTATTGCAGGTGGTAATTCAGAGGAGCGGATGTGTTAATTGGACTACTGATAGAAGCTTTGGTTTTAATGGCCTTATTAAAGACATTCAACGATGATGACCTCGGTCTAGGCTCTGCTTTTGCTCTCGCAATAGGGACATCGATCATCACTGCTCTCGCAATGGCTGGTTTTGTGAGTTTGATTGGGCTTCCAGGAATCATTGTTGCTGCGGTGCTCGCGGCCCTTTCTTTAGGAATCGTTATTTCGTTCTTCCTTGGTTCGGATTTAAAACAGGCGTGTATAATCGGTGGAATTTTCATGGTTGTTCACATAGTGGTGGCGATTATTTTTTAATGGACGTTGTATTTCCACTTTTTTAACTATTCTCTATCGCCGGTTAATGAGGTTCGTTGAATGATTCGAATAACTGTATCTGCTCAAACTAATAAGTCAAAGATCGCATCACCTTTAGGCAGTCGATTGTTGCGAAACGCTCTGCTCATTGTTTGCCTGTTGGGTAGTTTCTCTTATGCCATTGCTGAAACTATTTTTAAGGTCGAGGTCGATCAGGGAATTTTGGTGGTTGAAGTCACTGGCGAGGATTTTGAAACCCGAGTGCATGGGACGCAAGTCAAGTTTATCAATACAAAGACCAAGGCCGTATTTGAAATACAACTCCGTACCAAAAAAACAATTCAGCGGTTAGCAAAAGGTGAGTATCAGTTTGATGTGACAACAAGTTCTGGTCTCAAATTTCAATCGGATAAGTTTACGATTCGCAGTGGAAAAGATTCAAAAATCAATGTGCATTGGGAGCCTAAAGCTAAGCCCCGGACAAAAACACGTCCTCCTAAAATTAAACCCAAGAAAGTCGATATCCAGCCTGCGTTTCCTCTGATGTTCTCAGGGCAAAAAGTTGAGAGCAAGGCGATTACAGTTGATCAATCAGGGAATATCTACACAACCGGTCTATTTAGAGGAGCGGTAGATTTTGACTCCGGGCTGGAGGAGCAATTCTTAAAGAATCTGCGAGGTAGCGTTTACATTACCAAACATGATGCTCTTGGAAAACTAATTTGGGTCAAAACAATTGGCGCGTCTAATACTTATGGAATTGCAGTTGATATTTCGGGCAATGTTTACGTCACGGGATACTATCTGAACTCAAGTAATTTTGATCCTGGTCCTGAAACAAATATTCTTAAATCGAACGGAAAGTTTGATGTCTATTTGGTGTCGCTTGATAGCCATGGAAAATTTCGATGGGCCAAAACTATGGGCGGAAAAGGGTATGAATATGGTCATGATGTGGCCGTTGACAAAACCGGCAATGTTTTTCTGACAGGCAGAATAGAAGAGGCCGTTCAATTTGGGCCTGATTTAGGTAATGTTTCATTTACTAGCCATGGAAAGATTGACATTTTCATCATGTCACTTGACCGCAACGGAAAGTTTCGTTGGGTAAAACATATGGGTGGCAAGTCGACCGATATACCACATGCCATGGCTGTTGATCACAGGGGCAATGTTTTTGTGACAGGTCGATTTTCTGAGGCCGTCGATTTTGATCCGGGGCCTAACATGACCATGTTAGAGAGCAGCGGAGGCGATGATATCTTCATTGTCTCGCTGGATAATCATGGCGAGTTTCGCTGGGCTAAAAGGATGGGTGGCTCGACTGCTGATACCGCAACCGATATTGCAGTTGATTATCAAGGCAATCTCTATCTGACAGGAGATTTTTGGACTTCTGCGGATTTCGATCCAAGCAAAAATATTGCTCGGCTTGAGAGCTCGGGGGCGGAAGATATTTTCATCGTTTCTCTCGATAATAATGGTAACTATCGCTGGGCAAATAAGTTGGGTGGAAAACCTAATGATCGCGGCACGAGTGTTGCTGTTGGCAGATCCGGAATTGTCTTCGCTACAGGATATTACCGAGGTGAATTGGTTGTGGATATCAGGGGAGAAAAAAAACATCTAAAAAGCGAAGGGGAGACTGATATTCTCGTCTATGCCTTGAATTCCAAAGGCGAGTTCTTGTGGGTTAATAGTTTCGGGGGTCGGGCAGCAGATACTTCATCTGGAATCGCCTTCGACAATGCAGCTCATATCTATGTGACTGGCACAATCAAAGGTACGGTCGATGCACCTCATAATCCCAAGCATCCATTTTTGCTCAAAGGCGAGCAAGGCATGACCGCAATTACTTACAAGCTGACAGTCCGAGGTGACGTTGTCGAGTCAATCAAGAGTTTGAAATCTGCAAAAACTGAGGTATCAAAGTTTGCGACCATTCAGAACAGCATTGGAATGAAGTTCAACCCTATTCAACCTGGCACTTTCCGAATGGGGGACGGAGTTGATGCACATCAAGTGATCATGACAAAACCATTTCACATGGGCATCTATGAAGTAACCCAAGCCGAACATCAACGCATCATGGGCACGCGATACACCAATGTCTCGAACTACCTGCCTCGCGGCTCTGTGATTTGGAGTAATGCCGCTGAGTTTTGTCAAAAGCTATCTGACTTGCCCGAAGAAAAATCTGCCGGAAGATCTTATCGATTGCCCACAGAAGCTGAGTGGGAGTATGCTTGCCGGGCAGGTTCCACTACCAAATATTATTTTGGTGATGACGATAAAGAACTGATCCAGTATGCTTGGCATGATGATGGAAGTTCGAGTAGATCATTGCATCCTGTTGGGCTAAAAGAACCGAATGCCTGGGGAATGTACGATATGCTCGGTAACGTAGGCGAGTGGTGTCAAGATTGGTATGGCACGTACCCCTTTGGTCCCATCACCGATCCACAAGGTCCAAAATCTGGCTCTGTGAAAGTCGTTCGCGGCGGATCATACATGTTTGATTCAACAAGGTGCCAACCTGGCACCCGAGTCGGAGCCAATCCTCGCTACAATGGTGAAAATCAAGGTTTTCGTGTTGTGATGGAATTAGCTAAATAGCCACAACTACTCATGATTCTCCTCACGAATCACATGAAGAAGTTAAAAGCAAGCTGGCCATAAAAGCTGCCGAGCAAATGCAACGATGTGTGAATCGACCAGCGGTTCAAAAGTGCGACAGGAGACACTGATGAGAATTTACCAAAATAATCGATTTTCATTTGTGGCACAGAGTTTTTTTGAAAGTCTTCAGTGTTACCCAGCGCGGATTTTTTGTGGGTGATGGGTAGTTGGATTAGCAATAATTGACACGGGCATTATGGTGTTATAGAATAACTCAGATCGTGGTAATTGATTTTATGTTCTAACCTAGGACTTTCATTAGTATGCTTGGTATTTTACTTAACGCGGTTGTTCTCATCGTTCTAGTTAAAGTCATTAATGAGGATGACGATCTCGGCTTAGGCACCGCAGCAGGGCTAGCTATAGGAACCTCTATTGTCTCGTTTGTTGCAATGCTCCCCTTTGCGGCTTTCGGATTGATCCCAGCAATTATAGCCGGGGCGTTCATTGGTTCCCTTTTATTGGGGATAGCAATTTCTGCATTCTTGGGAATCGAAATCAAGCGATCATTTATTATCGCTGGGCTCTACATGGTTATTAGCACTGGAATTGGTATCGCAATGCTGTCGATGCGAGGTGCGTAATAGATTTGTCACACTAAAATGATTGGTCTTTAGATTATTCAACGAGACTAAATCATGCAAGAAATTACCCACACCTACCAAGACCCGTTGGAACTAATTTGGATTGCTGCGGCTGGTAATGTTGAGGAATCTGATCGACCAGAGCACTAAGGCCTACTTCTTAGCCCGGGCCGCTTTTCGATCAGCTCGTTTTTTGGCATTTTTGTTATCGGCTGGCGCTTCGCCCCAGCGTTTGGCGTGGCCGTTGGCAGGTGGGGCCATTTGATTGAGCCATTGATCGTATAGCTTTTCGATCTCGCGGGCCTTGGCCGGGTTTTCGCTGATCAGATCTTTCGATTCCGCCGGGTCAGCGGCCAGGTTGTAAAGTTCGCGTTTATCTTTGAAGGCCAGCAGTTTGTAGTCGCCAGATCGGACTGCCCACTCGCCTGTGGAGCCGCCTTCTGACCAGAAGAGATTGGTGTGATGGGTTTTGGTTTTGCCTTCGATCAGTGGTAGAAGTGACTTGCCGTCAAACTTATTGTTGGCTTTGAGTTGGCCAATGGAATCAAGCACGGTAGGCAGCACATCAAGCGAGATAATCGGATTATCAATCACGCGGCCCCCTTCGAAACGATCTGGCCAAGAGACGATAAACGGGGTGCGGTGTCCGCCTTCGTAGATTTGTGATTTGAGCCCGCGAAGCGGCGTGTTGTCGGCTTCCATGGCGCCGGCGCCGCCGTTATCGGTGAAGAAGAAAAGGAGCGTGTCGTCAAAGGTATCTGTTTCTTTGAGAGCCTTCACAACATTGCCGACACCGTTGTCTAGATGTTCGAGCATTGCCATGAGGATGGCCCGTTTCTCAGAGAGACCAGGGAATTGGTCCTGGTATTCTTTGATGTCTTTTTCAGGTGCTTGAGCAGGTGCATGAACCGCGTTGTAGGCAAGGTACAGGAAGAACGGTTTTTCGTGACGCTGGTGGATGAACTTCACGGCTTCATCCGAGAGGCGAGTGGTTAGATAACCTTTGTCATGGATACGCTTTTTGTCACGATACATAGGGTGCATGAATTTGCCTTCGGTATCGGATCGAAGATTGAAGTAGTCGTGCGCACCGCGGCCCATGAAACCGTAGAAGGAATCGAAACCACGTGAAAGCGGGTGCCATTTGAGTTCGGGGTAATCATCGTCGAGCCCGAGATGCCACTTGCCAAAAGCGCCGGCGTAGTAGCTATCGGGTAGCATTGCAGGGAAGATGGGAATCGTAGGATCAAAGCCACTGCCGCCTGTGCCTGCATCGTACACACCAACCCGTTGTTGATACTGGCCGAGCATCAGCCCGGCCCGGGTGGGCGAACAGACATTGCCGGTGATATAGGCTTGAGAGAAGAAGACCCCTTCGCGGGCCAGGGCATCCATGTGTGGTGTTGAAACTTCTTTGGGGTGATGCGGGTTGTAGGAGAAGTCGGCGTAGCCCTGGTCGTCAGTCAGGATGACGACGATGTTGGGTTGGTCGGATGCGTATGCCGAAGCGATGAGGATGGTCGCAACGAAGCACGATAAAATGAATGTAGTCTTCATGATTTAGTTCCTGTTTTTGTATTGAATCGATTACGACTCCCATCCAGTTGCTTAACGCTCATTCGACGTCGTCGTCTTCTTATTCTTCAGATGTTTGGTAAAGAACGCATCTGCTTGTTTGAGCATTTCATCAAACCAAACTTGTTTGCCAAGAAACGGATGAGGGGCATCTTTGATCACAGTCAAGTCAGACTGAACGCCCAGCTCTTTCATTCGCTGGCGAAATTTATCGGCATGTGTACTAGGGTCATCGTGTTCGCCTGAAAAGAACCAGTAGGGTGGATCGTTCTTGTCGAGGTGATACAACGGCGATGCGAGCCGATACGTTGCCGGTTGTTCCTCTTGCGATCCGCCGAGAAACTGTTGCCAGATATCTCTCGTGCTCGACACTTCTCGCGTGCGTTCTGACTGTAAATCGGTTTGGGCGCCCATGGGAACTGCTGCCTGAATGGTGCTGCTGAAGCTGGCGTTTCCGCCATTGCCTTCCAGTTCTTTTACATCATTCGATGTCCCGAGTAATGCCACTAGATGCCCGCCAGCAGAAAGCCCGATTGCGCCGATGTTTTCGGTGTCAATGCCGAATTCTTTTGCGTTGGCCCGTAAGAATCTTACCGCTGCCTTGCAATCTTGAATCTGTGCTGGAAACTGGGCTTCACCACTCAAACGATACGAAATGGTGGCCGCCACATATCCGCGAGCGGCGATTGCCTGAGCAACATGTGCGTGATTGAGACGATTGCCATTTGCCCAACCGCCACCGTGAATGCAAACCACCGCAGGCAGTTCACCCCAAGCACCCTTGGGCCGGTAGATATTCATCTCCAGTGTGCGATCTCCATAGCGAGCATAGGTCACGTCTAGTTTTTCGTCTAAACTGTCTAGCGTTTGCTGCGAGATCACAGTTTTTCCATCGGCCCGAGGTTGCGACGAAGCCTCTCCAGCCGGACGAGCGTCGAGCCGCATTTCTTCTTGAAACAGAATAGCCATGCCACGCAGTTTGCGTGCAATCTCTTGATTGCGTACTAGTTTCGATTCGCCTGGATCATTGGCCAAGTCGTACAACTGAGGCGAAGGGTTCAAGTAGAGTTTCCAATTACGCCAGCGAACAGCGGCCAGTGAACCTTGGCTGCCGTGGTAGAAGAACGCGTCATTGTACTCGGCGCGACTAATGAGGAGCTTCCATTCACCTGGTGGATTCCACCGACGACGAAGTGGAACGGTTGCGTTCAGCGATTTTTTCATGCCAGGAGGCGGCACAAACTTGGTCTCGCCCTTTAACAGCGGGCTGATGTCGCGTCCATCGATGACGCGGCCCTCGGGAACTTTGATGCCTGCAAATGTGGCGAGAGTTGGATACCAGTCCATGGCCCGTACGACTGCTGCGGATTCAGCATCTGATTGTAATCCGAGCCCTGGTCCCCAGGCAATCGCCGGCACGCGAATTCCGCCTTCATAGGTTGAGAGCTTACGCCCGCGAATCTTTTGTTCCGGCGTGCGGCCTGGCCCGCGACCATTGTCCGAGGCGTAGATAACGATAGTGTTGTCGTCGATGCCTGTCTGTTTTAGTGTGTCGAAGATACGACCAACGTGGTGATCAAGTTCTTGAATCGCATCCCCATATTCGCCCCAGTTGGAACTTCCCTTGAATTCTTCGCTTACGCCAAGCGGGTTATGAAGCATTGTATGCGGCAGATAAAGGAAGAACGGTTCGTCTTTGTTTTTCTCAATAAATTCGATGGCTTCGTCGGTGTATAGCCTTGTTAATTCAGCAGGATCAGCCGGACGTTTAACAACATCATCATTCAGCATCAAGGGAACACCACCTTGGTCCTCGAAATAGACGATTTCAACCGGGTCCAGATTATGCAGCAGACCGAAATAGTGATCAAATCCCTGGTTTTTTGGCAGAAACTCTTCGTGAAAGCCGAGATGCCATTTGCCGATACATGCGGTCGCATAGCCGTTCTCTTTAAACAACTCGGCAATCGTTAATTCGTCGGGATGAATACCAGAATTTGAATCTGCACGATGCACCCAAGTTTCGTTGCCAACTCGGCGTGGATAACACCCGGTCAATAAGCCCGCCCGTGACGGACTGCAAATTGGAGCCGCCGCGTAATAGTCTGTGAAGCGAGTTCCAGCGTCGGCCATGGCATCGATCCGTGGCGTTTTGATTTCCGTTGCGCCATAACAACCGAGATCGTAGTAGCCTTGATCATCGACAAAGATGAAGACGATATTTGGTTTATCAGCGGCATGGCAATTCAATACCCAAATTAGTGAGAGGAGAATTCCTGCACTCAGTTTTGTATACATAATTTTATTTTACTCATTAGTTGTCGTACTTATGGGAACTTCGAAACTAGAACTCGTTCATCGAGGTTCATCAGAAAATGTCACCGAGATCGCCCGCTGTTGCGCTGTTTTTCTAGCTGACCTGCCAATCGCTTCACTACCTCTGGACGTTCGCTGAGAAGATTTTTCTGTTCGCTAGGGTCGTCTTGTAGATTGTAGAGTGCGGTAACAAGTTCATCTCGCCGTGGGATCTTTTTCTTCAACGTCGGGCTTGCTTTACCTTCGATATACTTCCACGCTCCGCTGCGGATGGCAAAGTTACCGTTGGGGCTGTGGACAATCATTGATGAACGAATGGGTTTGGAGATAGAGTCTCCGAGCAAGGCGGGCAGAACATTGAAACTATCCTCACCAGCCTCCTCTTTGGAAAGAGCCGGTTGGTCGAGCAAGGCACCAATCGTTGCAAACATGTCGACAAGACTAAGCGTTTCATCGCACACGGTTGCCGCAGGAACATGACCTGGCCAGCGAGCAATAAACGGAACGCGGAAACCGCCTTCATAAATGCTATGCTTACGACCACGCCAGTTGGCGTTGCATTTAAGACCTGCTCGATAGGCTACAGCTTCCGGTCGGTCGCCTTCGGTCATTTGCACCCCGCCGTTATCGCTGGTGAAGATCACGAGCGTATTGTCAGTCGCCTTCATGCGATCAAGCTTGTCTAAGATACGACCAATCGATAGGTCGAGTTCATGAATCCAATCGCCGTACAGCCCGCTTCCGCTTTTGCCTTTGGTCTTGGAGGATGGCGTATAGGGGAAATGGATTGCTACCGGGGCGAAGTAGAGAAAGAATGGCGTGTCGGCCTGTTGCTGATCCAGCCAGTGAATGGCATCCGTCGTCAGTTCATCCATGACGTTTTCGTCAACACGCTGCGGAGCATCAAAACCGTAGTAGGCTCGACCGTAAGGTGATTTGCCAACTGGAATCAATTTATTTGAACGTAAGCCGACTACCTTGGTGTTGCGAACATAAACACCGGAAGCATCGCCATGATTCTGCGGGACAGCGAAGTGATAATCGAATCCGAGATCTAAGGGGCCAGGGCTCAGTGGTTTTGTGAAGTCGGCCTTACCAGTCCCATAGCCGAGATGCCATTTTCCGATGGCCGCGGTTTGATACCCGGCCGATTTCAGAAGCGTGGCAATCGTTGGGCGAGACGTTTTGATATGCAGTGGATCGGTCGTGTTGACCACTCCATGTTTTTGGTCGGTACGCCAATCATACCGTCCGGTCAATAATCCGTATCGCGTAGGAGAGCAAACCGAAGATGGTGTATTCGCGTCGGTGAAGCGTCTTCCATCTTTGGCTAATTGGTCAATGTTTGGGGTGCGTATATGTACTTCATCCGCACCATAACTGTTCAGGCTGCCGTGCCCTAGGTCATCGGCAAGAATGATCACAATGTTTGGTTTGTCGTTTTCCTGCGCAGCTTGTGCGGTGCTAACAAGTAGGGCGATAAACGTGGCCGTCAATATCTTTTTCATTAAAGTCATCATCTCGTGTTTGTATCAATTGCTCTTTTGTTGAGTTCTCAGTGTGCTAAATCTCTTATCCATAGTAACCACCAGCCAGCAATCCGTCTATTTCGGCAAGGGCGTGTTCGGAGAAACCGCATCTTTGGGATAGGGATTTTTCTTGCCATAGACCAGCATGACGCTTTTCTTTTCAACCACCACGAAAGACTCGTCGACCTTTCCATCGATCACTCGAACTTGACCGAGATCCAAGCCCAAGTGTTCAGCCAGAAACGGATACGCGGCCAATCGCTTTGAGATACCGTAATCGTGCCCTTCATCGGCGAAATGGGCGTTCTTTACTTTATCGCCAGCACCATACAAATCGTAAACGTGTTGGATATATGGGAATTCAATCTCAGGCATCATTTTCGTCCAGTCTTCACCATCCGAGATCACCATTTGAGCCCGAGGTGCCGCAAGTGCCGCGATCTCGGCGTTGTTGGTTTTGTGTAGATTACTCAAGTGAATCGGCATACCGCTCTCGCAATTGCATCCGCCAAAGAAGTGTGCCGAAACCTGACACGATGGAATGCTGACCGCAACACGATCATCAATTGCCGCTAACAGGAAAGACTGCGTGCCGCCGCCTGAGTTGCCGGTGATGGCAAGTCGCTTGGTATCTACGTCGGGCAAGGACTCAAGGAAATCTAGTGCCCGGATGCTGTTCCATGTTTGCAGCCGCAGCACTTCTGGTACTTGCTTGTGCGACCACCCTGCCACTTCCCAATCGCCATAGCCTACCATGTCGTACTGAAACACGACCGCTCCCATCCGGGCAAACACACCACAACGTGTTTGCCTGTTGCTAATGAATCGCCCGCCGTGTCCATGAGGGCACAGGATACCTGCCAATTGGCCCTTGAAATTAGTCGGACGATACAGTGAACCAGTCACATAAAAACCGGGCGAACTCTCAAAAGCAACGCTCTCCACGGTGTATCCATCGTAAGTCCGTTTGCTAGTAAACTTCGCGTTCAAAGGAGTTCGCTCTGGCAGTGTGCTCAACCCGGCGCCACGCAAGATTCCTTTGCGGATAACCTGCTTCCGTTTCTCCCAGCCAGCTAAATCGGAATACGATGCTTTGAACTGCTCAAGTTCCACTCTCGATTCATCAATGGTAAGCGTATGTCCCTAACGCAAAACCCGGCCTCTGTCTGCTTTTACTTCCCCAGTTTTTATGCCCGTCGCATCATCTGCATGTGTCGGCAAAAGTGAACATGAAAGCAATGCGATAGCAAACGACACCGACAATACACGAGACCGCAATTTTCTATTCATCGTTGTGAGTCTTTCTTAATAAGTATGAAATACAACCGCTTAGTTTAATTGGAAACCGGCGCGTTGTGAATCAGCGGTTTGATTGTTGGAGAGTAATCAGGAAGCATTCTCGGTGCATTGAGCCAAGCAGACCTGTATTCGGTCCTAAGTCAAATGCTCACTCGGGTTACGAAGATTGAATTTTTGCTGTCAAAATCGTATGACCAAAACACATCCATTGGATCAATGTATGACCATGGTTAAATTATCCAATCGGGCGTTCTCTTTCGTCTATAAACACCATCTTTCCCCCACTCCCAGCAGATAGCCGGTTTTGACAGTAATCAATCGCACGAATACAGGGTGAACCTCCCTTCATGTTTTGTGCCAGAAAATAGGAACCTTGCCCTGGTTCAATTTACATAACAAAGGTAAGGCATGTGGGCAGAATAACTTCCATCATCCATAAAAAAAAGCAGCCCTTATCTTGGTCGGATAAGAGCTGCTTCGGGTTGGAAAAGAGTGGCTTTTTTAGTTAACCTGCTGCTGCCGCTTGTGCTGCTGTTGGTCCTGGTGGTCCTGCATCGCCTTTCGCACCTGGGTCGCCTTTGGAACCTGCATCACCCTTGGCTCCTGCATCGCCTTTGTCACCTGGTGGTCCCTTTGTTACTGCTACTACAGCAGCTTTTTTCTCCGTATCAGTGATTTTTATCGTCGTACGAATGAGAACTGAATCCCCTTCAATCTTCACCAAAGGAATACTACCAGCATCAGGTCCATCTAACAAAAACCCATCTAGATGAAGATCTACCGATGTATCTTTGGGGTCTGCTTCCGCAATTGAATTAGCTTTCGCTATAGCAAGGGCAATTGCATGTTGAGCAACACCCTTCTCTGGCTCTTTCAGACTAAGCAAGCTATCAAGCTCGCTGAATGAAATCGTATAGGACTTACGGACAGGATTATAATTGATTTCTCCGGTTTTATAACTTCCAAGTCGTTCAATCACTTTTTTGGCTTTGTTATTTACATCAAAACCAATTTCAACTTTTTTTTGCAGCAAGGTAACCTGTGGAGCTCTGATAGTCAGACTAGTTGCTCCTTTAGAAAACTGATAAAGCGTAGCTTTAGTTGCCAACTTATCATAAGTACGTTTTCCATTGGCGTCTTTCGTATACTCTCGTGTGACTTTTGCTGAGAGTTCAATGATTTCAAGTCCTGTCCACTGATAATCGGTGATAATCGTAGGCTCATTGGGATCCTTGGGACTAACCTTTGGCGTATTCACTGGAATCAATAAGTGCCCACTGATTCCATAAGGCGTGGCCAAGTGAACGTCGACAACATCGATCTCTTTGCCGTTAATTTTATCTTTAATGGTCATGCATCCAGCAGGTATCGTGGCTTGCATCAGTTGCCGACTAATCAACGAGAACTCGACTTTTTTGCCGCCTGCTAAAACTCGCGTGTCATGCACGCTAAATCCATCGCCCACAATATAAACTTCGGTCGATCCGTCTGGATCAAGTCCAGGCGGTCCATACCAGCCGACTAATTCTGGCGCCAGATCGGTGATTCCATTATTGAATATCTCAAATCCACCGGCAGTATTCTCGTAAGGAATTTGTACTTGCATCGATTGTAGTGGCAGCTCTTTATCCAATTGATGAACACGACGTAGCATGCGTTCAATTTCACCTTCTCGATAAAGATGCGCACATTGAGCACACTCAAACGCCGATTGACGCATGGCCGTGATCGAGCGACTCATCTTCATGGTGTCACGCATTGTGATTTCTGTTTGACCAGGGTTGGTTAATTCATACCAATTGGTGCGAACATCAAACGTGGCATACGGCACAAACGAAGGCATCACAATAATCGCGGTACATTCACGCATACCCGGCTCAAGCTCTCGGGCCGCCATATCAGCATCGGTCGTTCCTCCGCCAAACAAGGTTTCAGCAAAGTTTTGTACATTGCCTTTAATCGGAGGCGATTGAAAGCGGGGTTGAAAACGCCACCCGAATGTATCATCGCCGTGCGAAAACGAGGTGATTGTACGATTCAATGCAATCGTGGCCATGTCGGTTTCTAATCGACGAGCATATCGCATCATGGCCTGAGCATTCATGTTGCCCCCAGCAAACGCCAATGCCATGGCGACTTGTAATTCTCGACGACGAGAATAAACATCGGCCACATTTTGATCAGCAGTCACAGGGTCCAACGCAAACACTTTGATGGGCCAACGACAGCCAACGTATTCATTAAAGATCGCTTTAGCATTTCCATTCGTTTCTGGATCTAGGGAGTAGAACTTTTCGTCATCACTGCAATAGCAGTTGCAGCCTTTGGAAGAAGAAGCTTCGTTGATGTCTTGGATCAATCGTTCATTTAATAGTGCGGATTCAACCAGAACTGCCCAACCGAGAGCAATCGTGGTATTAACTCTAGGATCGATTGCATAATGCAAATTTGCATCAGGGAAAGAATTGATTCCACCCTGGACAGCCCCTTGCATTCTTCCATTGACTGTAGTATCTAAATTTCCGTTTTTAAGAGAAAATCCAAGCTCTCCTTCAAGAGTTCCTTGAGCAGAGGTTTGAATACCGTTGCCTTGCCCAGGTGTTCCGATGCCAAAGTATGCCATATAACTGGCACGTAAAAAATCGAGTTGGTGAACATCCCTGCGACGAATCGCATTTGCCAGTTTACCCTCGCCAATAATATGACTTCGTATAGTTTTGTATTCAGGTTGGTTCAGCATATTAAAGGCAGCGTTGAGTTCTTCTTTCAAAAATGTACCGACATCATTAATATGTACGATCTGTTGATTTGCTGGATGTCTTTTCAGACCAGCATGAGCATCTGCGGCAACATGGGCTAACAGCCCTATTCCATAAGTTTCTAAACCTTGAGTAGGGGCAGTGGGACGAGTTGCTCTGCGAGTTTTTGAGAAAGGTAGAGAGACTTCGACTTCGTCTGAAAAGGAGCTAAGAAGGCCAGATGCTCGTTCTTCCATACCTTCAATGATCCCCTTGACCACAGCAGGAGAAATAGCTGACTTAGATGCAATAGTTTCAATCTGCTTTTTGAAATCTGCAGGGTAAGCTAAAGCAAGTACAAAGTCTTCTTTTATATCGACAGGGATTTCTGATGTTGGATCTTTGAGTAAATCAATGTTCTCGGGTATTTTTTTCACTAGCAAAGTGAAATCTGGCTTGCCACCAATTGAATGATAGTAGTGAATCTTTGCAATTCCCTTTAGCTGAGCCTCTAATTTCTTATCAGCGGTATTCAAAACTCGCGTCATCGGAAACGCCAAATGATCGACCAGATCATTCATCACTAAACTACGAAACGTAATCGGTAGTAAATCATCGCCCAAGTAGGGTGTAGCGGTGATCGTGATTTCTGCTCCGTAGCCGCGACGTGTTTTTTTGCCGGGTAGAATTGAAATCGGAATTCGGACTAAGTTTAACGCGTAGCCTGGCGAATCAGAAATATCGTCGCCTTCGTTGATGCGACGCAACTCTTGCAAGTGATGGATATAGCGAGAGAGTTGATCGGCTTGAACGGTTGGTTCGAGAGAAATGGCTGTTTGTTTAAACGTAAATCCTTTTATTCCATTATTGGGTGCTGCATTCCCTAGAGTTGCACGATTAATAACAGCCTCAGTATTTGGATCAGATACAAAAGTTCCAACAAGATTCGTAATATCAGACCGAGCGTCCGCAGTACCTGGAATGTCTGCTTTGGTTGCAGCCGCTTGCAAGGCAAAAGCCATTCCTAAAAAGGATTGATCACTACGACGAAGTGCGCCATTGATCAAAACTTCAAATTTCCCCATCTCGGCTTCAAGTAATTTTTCGTACTCTTCACGATGACGGGTCAGTCGGCTTTCGCCCCAGACGTCGGGGTGTTTGGCGACGACGGTTCCGTAGTGATCTAGATGGTGTTCTAGCCAGTCGATCTCGGATGCCAAGCGTTCGACGACATTGTCTTTGCCTGTCTCTGGTGCTTTGCGATGCAGGTGGTCTTTCGCTTCTTTGAAGTAGTGAAACGGGTTGTACCAGTCTTCTGCATAGATGGCAGATGCGGCCGTTGATTGCGCGAACATCACGCCAATCAGTAACCAAATAAATGATCGTTTGTAGAACAACATCGTAAGTGACCCCCTATGTAAGAATGAAAACCGAACCTACCTTCAGGGCAATTCCTGCGGGTGTCCGCTTTATCTATCGGAGGGATTGCGGTAAATACGTTAGCAGAAGTGGGTGGCATTAGTTTTATCTGCCAGAGGGGTATGCTAGCAACCAGCATGCTAGCTTACCGAAGCCGGCACCGGTTCGCTTCATCTCCGTCACATAGTTCACACGGCATTGCATCTTCGGTGCATTGAGCCAAGCACGTTTGTATTCGGTCGTTGATAATCTCACACATCTTGGGGTGAATGCCCAGCGGCGCGGTGACTAGGTGTTTGAGGTTGGCATGTTTTTCTGCAGCGGCAGCTGACAGCCGGGGAATGTCTATGCTCCAGTGGCGGCCTGGCAGCAGGAAGTATGGATGCACAATCACTAGTTCGGCCCCTTGTTCAGCGCAGCGATCCATCGCGGTTTGGATACTTGGTTCGGCCAGTTCCATGTGGGCCGGTTCGATGATGGTGTAGCTTGATTGTTGGCGATAGAGCTTCACCACTTCCAACAGCATCTCGTTGCTTTCGGCGCGGCGTGATCCATGGTCTACGATGATGATTCCGCATTTGTCTGGTTGAATTTCTGTCACAACAGGGCTCAATACTTCATATTTTAACTGGTGAAAGCGTTCATTATAGCAGCAAATGTGGTTCGTTTGGGGATTGCCCGATTGAGAGAAATCGGTCTGGCAACTATGCTAGTTCCGTTATGATTTCGCAATTTATTATCATCCTCAGTGCTACGGTGGCCGTCTTTTCGGTGATGGGGATCGGTGCGTCGGCCCGGTATGTTGGCTGGCTGAACAAAGAGGCCGATAGTGGACTGCTGAAGTTGATTATTCGCGTGTTAGTGCCTTGCCTGATTTTTGACAAGGTGGTCGGCAACACAGCGTTTGATGATTCGAGCAATATCTATTTGCCGCCGCTGTTCGGTTTTGGCAGCATGGCAATCGGCTGCTTAGTGGCGTTTGTGTTTGGCAAAATGTCAGGTCGTTGGGTGGGGCTCGATTCAAAAGAAAAGCTGTACACGTTTGCGGTTTGCATTGGAATTTACAACTACGGATTTATTCCGATTGTCTTGGTGAACAAGTTATTTGAACCAGAAACTTTGGGCGTATTGTTTCTGCATAACGTCGGTGTGGAATTCGGAATCTGGACCTTGGGCGTGGGCCTAATAACCGGCGGACTCACCAAAGGCTGGTGGAAGCATGTGCTGAACCCTCCGGCGATTACCATTATTGTATCGCTGCTGGTGAATGCGTTTAAGCTACAACCTTATCTTCCGCAAGTGGCAACCGATATCATCACCATGCTATCGACCGCGGCGATTCCGATGATGATGTTGTTGATTGGCGCCACATTTTTTGAACAGATCAGTGGCCGAAAAAAAGAAGACTTAATCAACAAGCACTCACTGGGAACCGCAGTACTCGCAATCGTCTTACGAATCGCTGTGGTTCCGCTGCTGTTTCTAGGGGCAGTCATGTTGCTACCTGCTTCATTGCAATTGAAGCAAGTCGTGTTGATCGAAGCCGCGATGCCGGCCGCTGTATTTCCTTTGATATTGACCCAACATTACGGCGGCAGCTCACTGATTGCGCTGCGTGTTGTGATTTCAACGACGATAATAGGCTTAATCACAATCCCGCTCTGGATCTCCGCCGGGCTCTGGCTGTTAGATTTGAATGACACGGTGATTCCGACCCAACCGACTAACCATGAAGAACAAGTGATGAGTGACCACGAATCTGCGGGAAGATTCCATCTAGCTTCTGGTCTTCAGCTAAGTCATAATAACTGGTAATTCATCGACCTGGATTTCAATGTTCAAAGCTTCTACCAGAAAGACCATCATGCGGAAGACATCACTCTACGTTGCGTTTTTAGGCTTGGTTGTTTTCCTGAATGCCACAATGACCTTGGCCGCGGATCGCCCGAATGTTGTGATCTTTTTCACCGATGATCAAGGCACGCTTGATGCCGGTTGTTATGGGTCGACCGATCTGTATACGCCAAACATCGATGGCTTGGCCAGCACTGGCGTTCGATTTACTCAAGCGTATGCCCATGCGGTTTGCTGTCCTTCACGTGCGGCGCTGCTGACCGGCAGACATCCACAGCGCAGTGGGATTACGAACTGGACGCAAGGCAATCGCAAACAGCCGATGGGCACCAACTTGCCGCCGGAAGAAGTGACACTGGCCGAAGCTTTGAAAGCCGCTGGCTACGATACGGCCCTGTTTGGTAAATGGCACTTGGGGGCGAAGGATGGCAACGGTCCGTTGGATCAAGGGTTCGATACTTTTTACGGGCACTTGGGCGGGTTCATCGATAATTACTTGCACTACTTTTTGCATGGCGGCGGATTCCATGATTTGTATGATCAGAAGAAAGAGATATTCGCTAAGGGAAATTACTTCCCTGACTTGATGACCAAGCGAGCGGTCGATTATATCGATGCCCATCAGACGAAACCGTTCTTTATGATGGTAGCGTTTAACATTCCCCATTACCCTGAACAGGCCGATGCAAAGTTTGATGCGCGTTACGCCAAGTTAAAGATGCCGCGACAGGCGTATGCCAAGATGGTATCAACGGTCGATGATCGCATCGGGCAAGTGTTGGCCAAGCTCGAAGAGACCAAGTTGCGAGACAACACCATCATTGTGTACATGAGCGACAACGGACACTCGGCTGAAAACAACAAAGGCATTGTTGTAGACAACCACACCAGCGGTTTACCAAAAGGGCATTACTACAGTGCCAACGGTGGCGGCGGGAACACCGGCAAATGGATCGGTCACAAAGGGCAATTGCTCGAAGGCGGAATTCGTGTTCCGGCGATTATTAGTTACCCTGCCAAGTTACCGCAGGCCGAAGTTCGCGGGCAAGCCATCACCGTGATGGATTGGATGCCGACCTTGTTAGAACTTTGCGATGTCGAAAAACCGCAAGTCACGCTGGATGGCTATAGCGTATTGCCGTTGATTGCATCGGCAGAAGCCAAAAGCCAATACCAACAAATGCACTGGGGCTGGAGTGCGATTTGGGCCGTGCGAGAAGGGCCCTGGAAATTGCTCGGCAACCGGAACAAAGTGCAACAACTGGTTTCGCTTGACGATGAACAACCAGAACGCAAAAACTATTTGAAAGAGAAGCCGGAACTGGCAAAACGGTTGCATGAGTTGCATTTGCAGTGGGTTAAAGAGACAACGAAGTAGATGGCAGCCGGGCTATTACGTTTTATGAATACCACCAAGGCTCGAAGACACGAAGGGATTGATTTCATACTCTTCTTTTCTTCGTGCCTTACTGCCTTCGTGGTAAATATCTTTCCCTTCTATTTTCTTGGCCGCTGTAACCTCTGATGGCCTACGGCGACACCGACGACGTTCCGAATATGTTTGATTCTGAAGCAAAGTCAACTCCGGAATCGTCGGCGGTGCTACACGATTCTGATTAGACATATTCTGCACTCGGTTTAAATTGAACCCAACCCAGCGGAAAGAACATCAGCACCACGAATAGGATGATCCTTACAATCAAGTTGTAGTGGATCATCGCAGGGATGACAGGTTCCGGCAGGTATTCAAAATCTTCGTCTTCGGTCTGTTGGTCGATTTGAATCCGTTTACGCCATGTTTCTGTGGTGTATCGGTTAATTCCGAAAAAGATAGAGCCATCTGCATTCAGGACATGTCGTCCGCCGGGGTGATTGAGTTCATTTTGAATCGGGTCGTTGGTACTGATAACTTCTAGGGCATCGGTCAGTTCGATATCTTCCGGCTGGAGCCACGGGATCGGCCTTTCTTCAAACTCAGCAATCAGCACGGTGTTGGAAATTCCAGTAGGCATCTCTTTGAACGTGATCGACCGATCATCAACCCAGGCGGTATGCTCTCCGGTGATTGCCAAATAACTGGTGAACTGCACACCTTGTTGCGGCGGATGTTCATGGCGAGGGCAGTTAAACACATCGGGCATTTGATCTAACAGTTGGATATTATTCGGCCCATCCCACGGTTCGTTGAAATCATATTGTTCGTACAGGGCATTCTCTTCGATAAACGGAAGAATCAAAACCCGCCAACTATGCTGTGGCTTGCCGTTTTCATCGGCAAGGTAAGCCGGTGGAAGAGAGTTGTATGTTTCGTGGTAGTTATGCAGAGCGATGCCAATTTGTTTTAGATTGTCTCCACACTGCCAACGACTCGCTTCTCCACGATAATGTGGTGTTGCAGGAGGAAGCATTAGACCTATCAGGATTCCAATAATTGCGAGAACGACTAGATATTCAACCAGAGTGACCCATTTATAAAAGATACAAGCCCAGGTGAAGCAAATGACACCGCCAATCAATATCCCCCAGACCCCAAACAGTGCCAACGAAGCCGCCAGCATGCTGGTGATGTAGATCAGATGCACCAGACGAAACTGTAGCGGCTTTTTGGGTGGTGGTTTGATGCTGGAAGTATCTTCTGGCGATTGGGTCATACTTGTTCCGCCTCAAATTTATCATTAATCTTCTGCTTCATTCCTACCCAGCCCAGCGGCATGAACATCAGCACCACGAATAGAATGATTCTTACAATCAGGTTGTAGTGGGTTGGCGCTGGGATTACAGGCTCAGGCAAGTATTCAAAATCTTCGTCCTCTACTTGCTGATCGATTTGAATCAGTTTTCGCCAGGTTTCTTTGGTTAGCCGGTTCTCGTTAAAGCAAATTGAACCATCTGCACGTACTGCTTGTCGTCCGCCGGGGTGATTCAATTCATTTTGGGCCGGGCCATTGGTGCTGATGATTTCTAAGGCAGCGGTTAGTTCGATATCTTCTGGCTGTAGCCACGGGACCGATTTTCTTCAAACTCACTTACCATCACCGTGTTGGAAAGACCGGCAGTTACATCAGAAAACTTCATTGCTCGATCTGCTGGCCAAACGGTATGTTCTCCGGTGATGGCCAAGTAACTGGTATATTGCACACCTTTTGGTGGCTTGTGCTCATGACTAGGGCAGGCAAACACATCCGGCATTTGATCTAACAATTGAATGTTATTCGGCCCATCCCATGGTTCGTTGAAATCATATTGTTTATACAGGGCCTGCTCTTCCAAAAATGGCAGAATTAAAACCCGCCAACTATGCAGCGGCTTGCCCTGTTCATCGGCAAGATAAGCCGGTGGAAGCGAGTCATAGCTATCGTGGTAGTTATGTAGGGCGTTGCCAATTTGTTTTAGGTTGTTACTGCACTGCATTCGTCCTATGGCATTTTCAGAATTAGAAGTAAAGGGTAGGAGCAATACAATCATAAACCCAATTATCAAAATCATAATTAATAATTCGAATACTTTTCCCACCTTGTTTAGAAAAGCAAGAATCCAGATCAAACTAATAACACTACCAAAAAATATCCCCCAGACGCCAAACAGTGACAACGAAGCCGCCAGCATGCTGGTGAGGTAGATCAGATGCACCAGACGAAACTGTAGCGGTTTGCCTGGTGGTGGTTCAATGCTGGCAGTGTCTTCTGGCGATTGGGTCATGATTGTTCTGCCTTCCGTCGTCTTTGGGAACGACTTTCTGATCTCGGGTTGATGAAGACCCAGGGTAGTGGGAAGATGGTGAGGAAGAGAAAGAGCAATATCCTTTTGGCTTTCATTCCTTTTATTCGATCCACTTCTTCCCATGGATTGAACTTTTCAGCGAAATCTTCTTCCGTCACCGTTTGTCCATCGTTGATTTCTAGTAATGAAGTCCAGGTTTTCCGGGTAATTCCAAACGGAAAATAACGTGTGCTGCCATCGGCAAAAACTCCTTGTCGGCCCAAGTAGACCATGATCTTCTCCTGTTCGGTGTGATACACACAATACTCTTCAGGGCTGTCGGTCGAAAGTAAATCTAACGCGTGTTCAAACTGCAAGTCTCTTGGTTCTAACCAAGGGACACACTGGCTGGCATCCTCGATCACGATCAGCGTATTGTTTTCTCCATCCGTCAAGTCTGGCAAACTTGTGGTTGCCTCTTTTGGCCAAACAGTGTTCGGTCCTACGACAGCAAAATAATTGGTTACCGTACTGGGTTTCTTGATTTCTTTATTTTGCTTCTTCCATTTTGCTAGGACTGCGTCATTTTGAAATACTTAGGGCATGTGATCTAACAACTTGATATTGTTCGGTCCATCCCATGGTTCACCAAAATCATATTGGTCGTAAACAAAGCCGCCTCCATCAAGATAAGGAAGAATCAAGACGCGCCAACTGTGCATGGGTTTACCGTCTTTATCAGCAATAAAGGCCGGCGGAAATGTGTCGTACTCATGGTGATAATCTTTTAACGCATACGCGATTTTCCTCAAACTATAAGAAGATCCGTTACGCCACGCAACATGTCTGGGATAGCTTAGAGGCGGCATCATTAGGGAACTCCCAATGGGAAATACCACAAAGAAGAAAAACAAAAATGCGTAAGGTCGATAGTGATAAGTAAAAATAATGAACCAGCTGATGCAAACAAATAGAGACGGAACAACACTCTTTAATTCAAAGGCCCAATAGCCAGAGCCCATCAAAGCGGCAAAGTAAATGGAGTACCGAATCAATCGCTCTCGATTCCCCGCGATATCAGATTCTTTAATGTATTGGGTCACGGTTGCTCCAATCGTTGTCGTCTTTGGGAACGGCTTTCTGATCTCGGGTTGAGGAAGACCCAGGGTAGTGGAAAGACGGTGAGGAAGATCATGACGTAGAACAGTAGAATATGAAGCGTTTTGGTGCGAGTTGCGATTCCGCCTGTTCGTGGAGTAGGAAAAAGATCTTCATCAGTCACAATCGCTTGGTCATTGATTTCTAATAGCGAAGCCCAGGTTTCTTTTGGTATTCCTTGGTAGAAACTGCGGACACTCACATCGGCGTACAAACCTTGTCGATCCAGGTAAGTAATTTTGAAGTCATTTTCATATTGATACACACAGAACTCTTCCGGTTCATTGGTCGAAAGTAAATCCAATGCGAGATCATACTCTAAGTCTCTCGGTTCTAACCACTGCACACATTGGCTGGCATCTTCGATCATGATGAGAGTGTTAGTGACGCCATCAAGTATGCGACGCTTTTTTGTCGAAGATTCACCTGGCCAGAAAGTATTAGGCCCGATGATTGCAAAGTAATTGGTGACCGATTCTGGATTTTCCAGTGCCCCATGCTGTTGGGTCCACTTTTCTACGGCCGCTTTGCAGTGATAGACCTCAGGCATTTGGTCTAACAGTTGGATGTTGTTGGGCCCGTCCCATGGTTCATTGAAATCATACTTATCGTATAAATCCCCTTCTTCAAGAAATGGGAGTATTAACACCCGCCAACTGTGCATCGGCTTGCCGTTTTCATCGGCAATGTAAGCGGGTGGATATTGATTGTGAACATAGTAGTAATTTTCTAAAGCAAGGCCAATTTGCTTCAGGTTGTTTTTAGACCATGAGCGTAAAGCTTCGTGTCGTGAATGTCCGAGACTAGGCAACATCACAGGAATCATACAGACAAACGCTGTGACTGAGGCCAGCACAAAAACACGCGGTCGATTCTTACTGAAGAAGATCACAGCCCAATAGATGCAGACCGCGACACCAAACATCAACCCCATTTCCCTGGTTGACCCGAACGCTGAACCTAAGAGTGCCGCGATATAGGCCAGATACATGAACGTGGTAGTTAGTTGTCCTTGTGGATTAGGGGGGACTGGTTGTTCGGTATCTTGGGTCATGGTTGAACTCCTTGACTATTAACATCTGTCTCAGCAAACAATACTTTTTTCACGATATCTGCATTCTCGTTGGATAGTACTACCACTGAAATTGTATCAAGATCAAATTGATTCTCTTGGGTAACTTTCTGTAATGCTTGTGCGAAAGACTCAATGGTGAGTGGACCATAGCCGGTGGCTAAGGTGGGTGTGGCGATGGTTTTAGCACCTAATGAAACTGCAAGTTCAAATGCAGTGGTTAGCGTTTGTTCAACCAATTGGATCGATGAATCGTAAAAGGGATCGATGGCAACCGCATGTAAGATGTGGTTGAAAGGAAGAGAGCCTGCGGAAGTTTGAATCACCGTACCAGCAGGCACCGCAGTTAATCCCTTCGATTTCAAATAGGCGTGTAGTTCTGCTTGAATTGATTCCCCAACGCGGGCCAGAATTGCTCCGTTGACCCCGCCTGAGAGATTTAGCCAGGGATTCGCCGTCGAAATCAAAACATCCGCGGCTTGATCTAACACATCGCCTATGTGAATTTTTACGTTCATGCTTCTTCGCCCAAATTATCACTATCGCTGGCAACCTTCGGCTTGATCCAAACCCAAGGCAGTGGCAATAACATTACCACCACAAAGAACCCAAGTCGCAGGCAGTTGCCAATTCTTAGCTGTCGGGAATCTTTTTCGTCCCAGTTAGAGGCCGGCCCTAAGTCCTCATCGTAGATGCTTGCTCCGTCTGATTTTTTGATGACTCTATGCCACACATCAGCAGAAGCACTATGAGCAAAGTATTGCACGCTGCCATCCGCCATTAATGCATTTCTGCCGTTGTAATAGCGATAGAAAAAACTACTCATCTGATGTCCATCATGCTGCTTATGTTCACCCGAGTTAAATTGATCAAGGGATAAATCTCTTGGTTCTGTCCAGAGAATGTTGTCTACATGGCTCTCGACCAACATCAGAGTTTCATCAAGTGGATCTGTGATTTGGGCAACTGTGCCTGGAACTGCACCTGGCCATGCGGTGTTTTCTCCGACCACAGCAACATAGGTAGTACAGTTTTTGTGATCCGTGTGATGTATTCTGCCAGGGCAAGCGAATACATCCGGCATCTGATCTAGCAACTTGATATTATTCGGCCCATCCCACGGTTCGTTGAAATCATATAGTTCATACAGGGCCTGCTGTTTCATAAACGGAAGAATCAAAACCCGCCAACTATGCATCGGTTTGCCGTTTTCATCAGCAACATACGCCGGCGGATAACTTTGATAAGTGGTGTGATAAGTTTGTAACGCAAGGCCGATTTGTTTCATCTGGTTTACGCAGTGAATTCGTCGAGCGGCCTCTGGAGCATGACTTACTACCGGTATCATCATCCAAATCAAGAGTAAGACAACAAGGGAAACAGCAATCAATTCAGTGAGTATGTGTTGCAAAGTCTGTCGAAGAAAAACGATGGCCCAGATGTAGATGATAATGATTGCGAGACCGATGCCGGCTGTTCCATTAATTGCCAACGAAGCACCTAATAAACTCATGACGTACATCACATGAACCAAACGAAACTGGTTCCAACGTGGTTTTTGAATTAGATTTCCCCGTTCTGTGGATTCTTGACTCATGTAGACTCCAAATCAACGGGGTCATCACTACTGCTAACAACCTTCGGCTTAATCCAAACCCACGGCAGCGGCAAGAACAACAGCACCACAAAGATGATTGGTTGCATGCTGGTAGCAAATGGCCAGGGGTTGGGTCTTTCTAGAATGGGTTGGCGTTCAAAGGAATCGAAACCGACAAACTCTGGGTCATTAATGCTTAACATGGCCGACCAGAATTCTGGGACAAATCCAGATTGAGTAAATCGAACACTCCCATCGCCCATCAACACGTTTCGCCCGTTGGGGTGGATTTCTTTGAAGACATCAGGGTCGTTGGAACCTAGAATGTTGAGTGCGGCCTGGTATTCCATATCGCTCGGCTCTAGCCAAAGCGTTTCTGATTCACCGAACTCTGTGAGGAGTGCGGTGTTTGATGATCCATCGACAATATCGGCAAAGGTTCGCGTCTGCTCTTCTGACCATATGCAATCTGGCCCTACTACGGCCAAGTAGCATGTGCAGTTTTCATGTTGTTTGTCGTGATGAATAGAAGGGCACCGATACACATCGGGCATGGGATCTAACAACTTGATGTTGTTCGGCCCATTCCAAGGTTCATCGAAATCATATTTTTTATAGCGAGCCACTTCTTCTATAAACGGAAGAATCAGCACTCGCCAACTGTGCATCGGCGTGCCATCGGCATCAGCTAGGTAGGGCGGGGGAAAGGAGCCATGAATGTCGTGATAATTATGCAGTGCAAGACCAATTTGTTTCAGGTTGTTCGTGCATTGCATCCGTCGTGCTGCTTCTCGGGCACCAGTACTTGAAGCTATTAATGCACCTGTTCCCAGCCAGAGAAAAATAAGAAAACTGATGCTGAATAACTTATTGCATTGGCTATATAATAAAAAAGCTAACGTACAAACAAAGAAAAATAATAACGCCCAGCCGAGAAAACTATAGGAAGGAGGCGATGACAAAACAAGAAACATCATTGCAATGAAAAGTGCGAACACGCAGAAGATCGAACCCATTGCATCAGGGCGTGATATTTTGCTATACCAAACCGTGCCCCAGAATGTCAGCACAATCAAAGCTGGCCATGTGCCCCAAGGCCCAAACAATGCCAACGAAATACCGAGCATCGCCATCACGTACATCATATGAACAATGCGAAATTGAGTGACGGTCGGTGGCGCTAGTGGTGCTTCAACAGGCACATCAGACGATTGGCTCATGTCGGGTGCCTCTTCAGTTTGCGCGAATGGGGAAAAGCTTTAAGTTCTATCGAATTGATATTGTTTGATGAGATACTGTTTAGGATAGAGTTCTGAACCACCAAATGCAACTAATTTGCCTATTGGTTGTTAGAGAATTTATTCAGAACTACTATCCGGTAACGGCAATTCATTCCCTGGTGTACAGATACCGCAGTTCCCACTTCGACCAATCAAGCTGGCCAATAATTTCATCCGACAACCGCACACAATGATTGCCAGAAATCGCATCGTCCAATCAAGTCGGAAATAAAATCGATGTGAAAATGGCCCTACTCTAGTTTGGAAACATCGATCACATCGACTTCTTCAAACTTGCCGGTCTGCATACTGGCTCCGCCGACCATGACTAGAGAGCTCTTTTTCCAAGGCAACATTTGATGGAAGAATCGAGCATTGGCAAGTTTCGAGACGGTTTTCCAAGATTTACCATCTTCTGAAAGTTGCTGCAAAGTTCCATTAATGGTACTCACATACAAGCGGCCATCTGCTGCAATGGCCGAAGCCCCGAAGCCGACCATCCCTTTTTCGCCGACTAACGATGGACCGGATGACCATTTTTTAGTGCTAGGGTCATACACATCAACCTGAGTCGTTGGCTCTCCATCTGCTTGCATACCGCCGATGACATAAATCTTTCCTTGATACGCGGCAACTGCCAAGGCCCGTCGCTGGAAAGGGATTTCGCTCAACGACATCCATTCAAGGGTCTCGGCCGAAAGATCCAGCTTCCAACCGGTTTTATGCCAGACGTTATCTGCTTCGCCTGCCATGCTCCAGCCACCGAGAACATAAATCGTGTTATCAAGTATCGCGGCATCAAACGACGAACGGGGCTCTGGCATGCTGGGCAAGTCAGTCCACTTATTTGTGGCAGGGTCGTACTGTTTCACAGTGGCTTGCGACCAAAGATCGTGTTCATCGCCTTCGGCATTTTTCGCGGTGAACCCGCCAATGCGGTAGATTTTGCTTCCATCGGAAATCAGAGCCAAACCTTGCAGTTTAGGCCCAACCGGCAACTCTTCCCACGCATTTGTCTTCGCATTCAATCGTAAGAACTGATCACTTTGTTCCGCGGTTGAATACGAGTGTGCCCCGCCGACATGACCGCCGTAGACATAAATGTCGTCACCCAACATGGCTCCACCAAAGCTGGTTAAAGTCAAAGGTAAATTCGGTAAGGCGATATTGTTGTTGACAGGGATCATTGTATTTATCTTGATGGTAATGGTTGCATAGTGCCGGGTTTCGGAATAGGATTTTCCATCCTTTTTGCCCGCAGACTTTTCAATATGACGAGCCCGAATGGAATAGATGCCTGAGTCTTTGATTTCGAAGTTGACTGTTCCGCTGGAATCACTGACCGATTCTAATTCAAAAAACTTAGGGCCGCTTCCAATGACCTCTGAACCAGAAATCGGCTTTCCTTTGAACACAACTTGAAGAGAAACCTGATTGCCCGAAACAGTAGGAATAATATCAAAATCTGCAAGTTCTTGCGTCTTCACTTTACCCCACGACGCATGATCCGCAGCAGGTCCAGTTTTCGCATAATATTTTAATTGAAATTTGGCGTCACCCCGCTGAATGACTCCATAATTATACGAGGCAATAACTAATCCGCCAGCCTTTGGGTTACGAAGTTTGGCGGAAAGAGATTCTTCGGTTAACTGAACGTCCAGCTTTTTTACTTCAGAGTTGAGGAGAATCTGATTGACTTCAATGCCTTCAAGCCGTTTCAGTAAAGCAGGATCATCGCCCGAGGCGTCTTCTCCAAAGTGGACTTCCACAGCCTGGCCATCTTCATTGATCGAGAGCCAAACAAAATGGGCATTGGCCTGCTGTAGTGGTGCAATCAAAGCTGCAATCAATACTAGTAGCATCATTTTTGGTAGGTAATTCATCGGTAGGTTTATCCTTTTACTCAATTTTATTGGGGGTAATATTTATCGTTTAGGTCGGCTTAACAATTTAAACTGATACTGATTGGAGTCAGATTCAGAAACTTCTTCTGATAGTTTACTACGATCATTATAGATTGTAGGGATAACAACGACTTCGATCTTTCTTTTTCGGGAAGCTTTAAGGCGATCAATACTTGATTCATCATCGAGCGCAAATCCTCCATCATCGGTGGATCGGATTTCAACCCGATGCTGGCCGATTAACGGACCATGTCGATTGTCGACTTCAAACTTTCCTTGCGTGATCACCACAGAAGTCTTAGGGCCTTGGGTATCTGCTTGAGGGATAAAATTGATCACGCCTTCAGATAGTGGTTTGCCATCAAGGGTAACTGTGCCACTGACTGCTGCACGATCAAACTCATCTAATCGTGAGGCCGAGCATCCTTGTACTAGCGAAATGGCTCCTACCATCAGTAGAAATGTAGACAAGCTTCTAGGTGTTGCTCGATTAATAATCACTGACAACCTCCCCACTGGCGCGTGTTGCTAGTGCATCAAGAGTTAGAGAATTAATGGTGTCGGCAATAAAGTGAACCGAACCATCGGCGAATAGAAACTGAACTCCACCAGGGTGATCGCTGCGAAATGAATAGAGCCAATTGGGATCATAAATTCCATCATCCGCAATATCTTTCGGATTGAATGTAGATTCGGTAGTGCAAGCGGTAGCACCTGGATAAGGCGATGACCACAGGGTAAACGAGTAGCGAGATTCGCCTGCACAAGCTCCCGTCCTGAACTTATAGTCAGGCAGGTTATAAGCAGTTTCGCCTACCATCAACGTGTTACTTGTTCCATCAGTAAATGATCGAAAAGCCGTTTTAGTAGGGCTGCTATCGGTGTAAACAATGGCTCCGTTTAACACAGGGCGGGGCGCGCCAGTGTAGGCCCAATACGGATTGTAATTCTTTGATCCGATATTGACCGCATAGTTGCCTGGAGCACGACCGGCATCGGAATCGCAACTAGGAACTGCACGTGGAATCGGCGAGGAAGGGCACAAGTAAAACGGAAGCTCTTGCCCTACCACTTCTTGATTCACGGGGTCACTATTTGTTTTAGTGAAGTCATAGAGTTTATACGCATTTGCTTGTTCGATCTGCGGCAAGATCGAGGTAAAGAAGCTACCACCACTCAATGTGCTATTGGCATTCACATTGGGAAATTGCCGATAGATGTCGTGGTAGTTGTGAGATGCCAAACCAATCTGTTTAAGGTTATTCAGGCACTGCATCCGACGAGCAGATTCTCTCGCTTGTTGCACAGCAGGTAATAGTAGTGCGATAAGAATGCCAATAATCGCTATGACCACCAACAGTTCGATCAGGGTAAAAGCACGGCGTTGCATTTTCTTTCCTCCAGGAAATAGGGAATTCGGATTCGTCAGAATCTTGAAATTCGCTGGCTGGCGGAAAATGCTGGCTGGCTTTGTTCTGCTTGACAATTTAATTGATACCGAGTATCAATATCGATAAGTTTCCATTCTCACGATTTGGAACGAATTGTCAACGCCGAACCAGATTATTTTCAATAAATTATCGTAACACGTTATGTGCAAATACCTTAAGAGTAGAAGAGATATACGATGAACGCCTTCAATAACAAGCAATCAGAGAACTCAGACGAAGAATCTTTCGACTATCCCCGGCCTAGAATCATCAATTCCGAGGAATTAATGCAGGGAGAAGTCGAGATTCTGATCCATCATAATGACACGATGTACCGTCTTCGTGAGACAAAAACCGGGAAGTTGATTCTGCAGAAATAGGAAGGTATCAGATTTTTCGTTCTAAAACACGTACAGCTGCTAGCATCACGCAATTGGAATAGAGCAGCGTTATAGAATAAGATAGTATGAATTGCATCACGGACCCGCTTCGCTCACTCCCCTACCCTTTCTCAAGACAGACATCTACCATGCCACTAGGTTCCTCCCATAAGTCTACTCGAAGACAATTTCTCCAAACGAGTGCCGCCGTTGCAATTTCAGCACCGGCAATCATCAACGCTGCCGATAAATCGGGCAACAAACCGGTCACCATTGGAACCGGCGAGCATACTTACACTTGCCATCATGGTTGGGGAAGATTGCCCAAACGCATCGAGTGGGGCGAGACCCATGGCGTTTGTGTCGACCAAGCGGGGCTTATCTACATCAAGCATCGCAGTGGGTCAAAAACGCCGATGGACTCGATAGTGGTGTTCAATGCAAAAGGAAAATTTGTTCGTTCGTTCGGCAAAGAGTATCATGGCGGCGGCCATGGGATTGATGTTCGTGAAGAAGCAGGGCAAGAGTTTCTTTATCTCAGTGATGTAAAAAATCGCCAAGTGGTGAAGACTGATCTTTTGGGCAAACAAGTATGGAAGATGAGCTTCCCGAAAGAATCAGGGCTCTATAAAAACATCAAGCAGTTTCGTCCGACCAATGTTGCATTTGGGCCAGACGGTGGTTTTTATGTCAGCGATGGTTATGGTTCGCACTACATTCATCAATACGATAAAGACGCCAACTGGGTCCGCAGTTGGGGCGGAGCCGGCAGTGAGCCCGGCAAGATGAAAACCCCGCACAGTATTTGGCTTGATGATCGACCTGGCCGAACGCCTGCATTAGTCGTTGCAGACAGGGCCAACGCGCGGCTGCAATACTTCACGCTCGATGGAAAACACTTGAGCTTTGTGGAAGGCCTATTCTTCCCCGCCGATATCGACACGCAAGGCGAAGTGATGCTGGTGTCTGACTTACATGCCCGACTCACTTTGCTTGATAAAGACAACAACGTCTTAACTCACCTAGGCGACGACCCCCAATGGAAAGAGGCCGTGCTGGCGAACAAGTTTGCGATGCGGCGCCAACGCAATCGCTGGCAAGCCGGAAAATTCGTCCACCCCCACGACGCCTGCTTCGACAAGTCAGGCAATATCTTTGTGACTGAATGGGTAATTGGTGGCCGGGTTAGTATGCTGAAAAAGGTTGAGTGATTGAATTCGCAGACTTGTAGCTTATACGTTTTGGAATAAATTCGAGCGGCAGAAAACAACCACTTGAGCTGAACTATTGCTTAAATGCTAATCAATGTGATGATTCCAATACGTCCCTTCTCCATCATTAATATACGTTAGAAACATTCGGCTTTTCTCACCCCACGTGGTTCTATAAAACCACTGAGAGCCATCCGTAAAAGCGACATAATGTCCTTCTGCATCTAAATTCGCAAACGACTTTCCTGCAATCCAATCTTCAGGCGATATGTCTTCTGGCTTTGTCCAAAGAACTGGTTTGTTCACTCGTTCAATCAACATCATTGTATTAGACAATCCGTCTTTAACATCTCTAAATCCAATCTTCTCCATCGTTGGGTCAAATGCCGTTCCTTCTCCAACAATTCCTTGAATTGTTGTATAGGGCTGCGAACCTGAGGTCTGGTAGACCTTAGGGATTTTTTTCATCACTCTTTGATTTTGTTCGCTATCCCATGGTTGATTGAAGTCGTATTGTTGATAAAGAGCGTTTTCTCCAAGATGTGGTAAGAGAATCACTCTCCACGAATGAGCAGGCTGCCCGTTCTCATCTTTAAAATAGGGAGGAGGAAAAGAAAGATGGGTATCATGGTAATTATGTATTGCCATCATAATTGCCTTTAGCCGATCTTTCGTTTGCGGCGATCCAGCTCTGTTAGTCGATGGCTTACTGCTGGCCACTTTCTTAGTTCCAGTGCTGCTGCTCCCATTGGCACTGGTGCTAGATGAATCACCCTCAATCACGATGTCTTCACCGCAACCCATACTGAATAGCAAGCATAATCCGACAACGAGCGTTAGTATTCGTTTCATAGCAGGTCTCTTTTTCTGGTGATTATCTAGTAGTTTAATATGGAGTTAACTGGGCCAGAGAAGCCATCTGGTTAGCTCTATTGGTTTATTGAAATATACCCTTTATCGGGGTGATATAAAAGGGAGTTGCTGTAAATTACAGGGATTTAGTCTGCTGCTGCTTAAATCAGGCCATATTTCTCGCGGATCTCTGATTGTTGCACCAGGGCCGTGTAGAGACTAAATTTAAGCTTCCTGTCATTCGTCTCGCTAATTATTCCCAACCTGGAATTCATCGATGTTCAAAATAATTGCCTCGGCTTTGCTGGTTCTTTTCGTCTCATCGCAAGTCTCTGCCCATGAAGGCCCTGATCCGATTTCGCATTGGAACTTCAACACGCGGAACATCGAAGGCAAAACCTTGAAAGCCACGTTGGGCCCTGATGCCACGATCACCGGCAATGTCAAAATGGTGCAAGATCCCCTGGGGGAATCGTTGCTGCTAAGTGGAATCGGATCGGTCTGCACCATTGCCAGTGACATTCATGCCGATGCCAAATATCTGCCGAAACAGGCCATGACCGTGGCGGCTTGGGTTTCGATTGATGCAGCGCAAGAATGGGGCGGCATAATCGGCACCATTCAAGACAACGGAAACGTCGAATCAGGCTGGGTGCTTGGTTACAACAACCAGACATTTACGTTTGGACTGGCATCGAAAGGGGCCGATGATGGCGATGGCCATATCACTTATCTGGCCGCGAAAACCAAATACGAACTGGGGAAAATGTACTACGTGGTGGGCGTGTACGATGGCCAAGAGATGCAGGTTTTTGTGAATGGAAAGCTGGAAGGTTCGTCCGACATCCAATCAGGCGACATCCTCTATCCGCAGCAAGCACCGTATGTAATAGCCGCCTATCGAGACTCGAACGAGTTTCATTCGCACCAAGGTCGGTTGCGAGAAATCAGTGTCTACGATTTGGCAGCCAAAACGGCTTGGGTCGAAGAAGAATTTCAACATAACTCGAAAGTCGCCGCATTGCCTGCGGTGGTAGAAGAAACTCCTCTCGACTTTCTGGTGACGCCCTATCTTCAATTTGTCACGCAAGAAAGCATCACGGTCATGTGGCGATCTTCGCGCAAGGCCGAAGGGAGCGTTTACTATGGGGAGACTGCCGAGTGTCCATCGGAAGTATTTGGCGATGGCGAAAACCTCATCCATGAAATCAAACTCGATGGATTGAAGCCAGAGACACAATACTTTTACCGCATTGAATCGAAAACCGCTTCAGGCGAGAAGCTGACCAGCGAAGTGGCCACTTTTCAAACTGCCGTAAAACAAGATACGCCGTATGCTTTTGCCGTGATTAGTGACACGCAGGGCAACCCAACGGTTTCCAAGCAACTGGCCGAAATGGCTTGGGCCCAGCGGCCCAGTTTTTTGTTGCACCCTGGTGATTTGGTTTCTACCGGAACCAACGACAGTCATTGGACACAGCACTTTTTCCCCGGCATGCAGCCGCTGATTCGGCACGTGGCCTTCTTTCCGGTATTGGGCAATCACGAGCAAAACGCGAAGAACTATTTTGATTACGTCTCGCTGCCCACGCCTGAATACTATTATCAATTCAAGTTCGGCAATACCGACTTTTTTATGATCGATACCAACCGCAATGTGCAGCCTGGCTCTGAGCAATATATTTGGCTCGATAAAAAACTGAGCGAATCAACCGCCACTTGGAAAGTGGTTTGCCATCATCACCCTCCTTATTCGTCCGACGAAAACGATTACGGCAATCTGTGGAAAACTAACAAATCAAGCCGTGGAGACACACGTGCCCGAGTGTTAACGACCTTGTATGAAAAGTACAACGTCGACGTCGTCTGGAATGGGCACATTCATTCCTACGAACGAACCTGGCCGGTGAAAGAAAACAAAGCGGTCGAACGGAACGCCCCGTTCTACATGATCACCGGCGGCGGAGGCGGCGGCCTAGAAACCCCCGGCCCATTTCGCCCTTACTTCCAAAACAACGTCCGCCGCGGCCATCACTACGTGATGGTTTACGTGAATGGGAAGACCTTGGAGCTAAAGTCGTTTACGCTGGAAGGGCGGTTGTTTGATTATTTGAAGGTTGAGAAGTGATGTTTAGAGAATTTTAAATTCCATGTTTCGATTATTCACGAAAAACGTCCCTGCGTTTCCAGTTTTTTTTCAGTCCCGATAGGGACGGTATCATGTAGCCAGGGAATTCATTCCCTGGAATAGATCCACCCTAATGCAAGAAAGCCCCAGACGGGGCGACATCGGGCGAATCAAGGATATTTTGACTTCTAATTGCCGGTTCGTAGTAGAAATGTCATCGTTTTACTGCTTGAATATAACGCATTGAATCGATATCGCCCCGTCCGGGGCTTTGAAGATATGGAGTATCATTTTCCTGGAGCTAAAGCACCAGGCTAGGTGACGTCGTCCCTTCTGGGACTAAAAAATCTAACTCAATTTAAACATTGCCATCCAAGGAAGACGAGGGAGTTCTGAAACCCATGGCCGCAATTTTTGTTAAAACGCGGCCTAGCGAATTTTGAAATGCTTTAGCATTTACATTCTCTAGATTCAATATGGCTTTTTACTATTCTTGCGCGTATAGTAGATAGTCTCAATCTTTTCTCACCCCTTATCATTAATTTTGAAAGAGCCTGACTCTTATGGTTTCACGATGCCGGCTCTTTAATTCAACATTTGTGTTGATTGTTTTCTTGTTGTTCGCCAGTCGTCCTTTAGCTGCTCAGTTAGTTTATGAAGACTTACCTGTCTCGCAAGGCACGCTGAAGTCTTCTAAGGCCGGAGTGTTGGTGATTACCGATGATCAAGGCGTTACGCGAGAATATAAAATTCAGGAGAAGGTCGATGGCGGTATTTCATTGGCAGGGGCTCAGGCCATTATTGATTTTCCGGCTCAAGTGAAAGTTGTGGGCAAGTTTTCAAAAGATGAACTAAAGCCGGGAACGCTTATTCGATTTCAAGTGCAGTTGAATCGCCTGGGGAAACTCAAAGGGCCTGTTGCTTCAGTGCAAATCTTAGACGACCCTGCCACGAAACTCACTATTGAACTTGGGGCTGAAGTAGAAGAGAAATTCTTTCAATGCGAAGTGACAGCTGAACTCAGTAAGATAAGAAATAATCGGTATATTATTTCGCTGCCACGAAACACCTTTACGCGCAAAACCATACTCTCGCTTGAATTAACGGATGACGTGGAGATCAACTATTCGTCTGACGATTATCGCAGAGCAGCGCCAGGTTCCAAAGTGACCAAGTTAGCGGCGGTAAAATTTAACACCGGTGATTTTGTTGTCCAAAGCATTGAGATCGAGATCGCTTCCACTGCCAACTCTTCAACCGGCGATATCGAAGATAAACTACTGGCCAAATACAAAAAGTTTTCTGACGAAGCGAAAAAACCACGCGATGTTCGATCTCAGCATTTCTTGCTGCATACCGATATCTCTGACCGACAAGCCAAGATACTGCTAGACAAACTAGAGACCATGACCAGTTTGGTATCTTCGTACTACGGCAAACAGCCTGGTGCCTTGATTGAATGTTTTGTGGTGAAAGATCTGGGACAATGGACGCTTGACAACCGTTTTACGGAACATGCAGTCGCCAAAATTAAAGAGAGAGCCGGCGTCACCTTTTCACGAAGCTTAGGAAATCAGCGTCAGTCGATTGTGTACTCTTGCGATAATCACGGCGTAGTGCAGCACGAGGCGATTCACGCCTATTGTTTTCTTACGTTTGGATCTACCGGCCCAACTTGGTACGCCGAAGGCATGGCCGAACTGGGTTGCTACTGGAAAAACGTGGGCCAGTTAGATGTCGATATCGACCCTGTGGTGATCGATTATCTAAAAAATGCAGAGCCCAAAAGCATGCTAGAAATCGTGGCGCCAGGCCAAGTTACCAATGACTCGTGGAAAGCTTATTCTTGGCGTTGGGCCCTTTGTCACATGCTGGCCTGCAACCCGAACTATTCTGGCCGCTTCAAATCGCTAGGGCTTGGAATGATGACCGGCCAAGCCAACGTGTCGTTCGAGACAGTTTATGGAGATTTGGCCAAAGAAATCTCTTTTGAATACGACCTGTTTGTCGCGGAAGTCGACAATGGTTACCGTCCTGACTTGGCCGCTTGGCAATGGAACCGCCGGTTCGTCAAAATCTCGGGCAGCAAGCGAGCACAGTCAAAAGTTCTGGCCGATCACGGCTGGCAATCAACCGGTGTCAAGCTTGAAGTTGGATCATCCTACGATCTGGCCGCACAGGGCACCTGGAAACTTCAAAAAAATGGAGACGATATCAACGCCGATGGAGATTCAAACGGCCAAGGGCGATTAATGGGCGTCATCATGAAGGACTACCAGCTATCAGAACCATTTCCTCTTGGCGTACTCACATCCTACAAACCCACTACCGATGGCGACCTCTACGTTCGTTGCCTTGATGCTTGGAACGACCTTGCCAACAACGAGGGCGAAGTCACTTTGCATATCAGAAAAACACCAAGCCAATAAAAGTCACTCACCACGCGGTGGCTGAAAAGGGTTCCCAGTCTCCACGGCTTCGGCCAGGATGATGTCGGAGTCTTCTTCCTCTGCTTCTTCTTTGGCGGTGGCGTGAAAGTCTTGGATTATGTGGAGGAACTCTTTCTCTTCGCCCGGATCACTAAACGCCGTGCGTGGAATCAGGCAGTGAACGAACGGCGTGTAATCAATCACGGCCAGAAGTTCGTCGTCACCCGAAATTGCATCCATTTGAATCCATTTACCCCACGAAACAATCGACTTCGATTGAAACGACATTCCCTGCGATCCAAACAATGCGGTGGTGGCTTCAGTCACGTAGCCTGGCACTTGCTTTCGCCACTGAAAATAACGATACCAATTGATACCGCTGTTGATCGGAATCGTGATAAAAAAAACAGCTATTGCTGCTCCTATCCAAGTGATGATCGATCCAGTGCCAGAGTCATCCCCCAAGGAATCAGGAGAGAGTGAAAATAATAACATTCCACCAACTACGACTGCGGTTAGCAATTGGCTAATAGCCGATTTCCATGATGGCAACTTCTTTCTAAATTCTTCCCCCACACCATAAAACTCAACTCTGGCCCATTGGGCTTGCGTGCATGCGAATTTCAATATCTGCGGTCGCTCACTTGCCCAGTCGGGGGTAAAGTCGGCAGAGTGTTCCAGCATGTTAGGCAGTTCACCTGGATGATCGGCGGCATGGCTGATCCTATTTTGGGCGAACTCATAAAACTGCTGGGCTGCTTCACTGCTGGCGAACGCCGCTTTCGGAATAATGTAGGCCCGCAGGTTGCTGATAAACATCACCAAGTGGTCTTCGGAAGCGACCATACGATCAATTCGGTTCCAAGTCCGGCGAGAGCGGCCGTTGCCTGAGATGACTTCAAAGTAGTCGTCGGTTAGCCGGGCATGCTGATAGCCAGGCGGAATACGCACCTCGTAGCTCATCGTAAAGATTTTTCTGATAATCAGCAGGATCAGCAGAAAAATAAAGCCGTAACTAACCGCCCCGATCCAGGCTGCAATTTCCCATAAACCAACCAAGCCAATCAGCAGCAGTGAGGGCAGCATGGCTAGTGCAAACAGCGCAGTGGGGCCGATGCCTAACCAGATTCGGTGCCCAAGAGGGTACGAATGCATCAGAGCATGTATATCCTCCTGCTTATTTTGAAATTTTACTTGCATCAAATTACTAGGTTAATTGCTGTTTTTGATCCGCCAGTCTCTAGGTTTACGATTCACTCTTTGCCCATTAGAACCACAATCGAATCGGTTGAACAACCAAAATGGTCTATTCTGTGCATCTTTCCTCCACTTTTCTTCAGTGTAAGCCCTGCCTTATAGAGGATGCCGCCTTCTCGCCTGAACAACTGTCCCCTAAAATTGAGAGATTCCGCACAACGGCAATTTTGACTAGCTTCCATGGATGAGCGTAGATGCCTGATACCGATATCGTAATCAAAGGTGCAAGGGAGCATAATCTTCGTGATGTCTCACTCGACCTGCCTCGTAATAAACTGATTTGCTTAACAGGGGTTAGTGGTAGCGGCAAAAGCTCGCTCGCATTTGATACGGTCTATGCCGAGGGCCAACGGCGTTATGTCGAAAGCCTGTCTAGCTATGCGCGACAATTCATGGGGCAAATGCCCAAGCCAGACGTCGATTTTATTGGCGGACTGACCCCCAGTATATCGATTTCACAAAAAACCACCGGCAGTAATCCACGATCAACTGTTGGAACCATCACCGAAATTTATGATTACCTGCGGGTACTTTATGCTCGTATCGGGCAAGGTTGCTGTGCCGAATGTAGGAAACCGCTGACTGCGCAAACGCGCGAACAAATTATTGAACGCATTCTGACTTCGGAAGAAGGAACCTCATTCTCGGTACTGGCACCACTTTTTCGTGGGCAAAAGGGCGAATACAAAGATCTGTTTGTCGATCTGTTGAAGCAAGGTTTTGTGAGGGCTCGTGTTGATGGCCAAATTGTCAACCTTAGCGACGACATCCATCTTGATCGACAAATGCGACATGATATTGAAGTGGTCATTGACCGCTTAACTATCAAAGAAGGTGTCCGTGGTCGCTTGGCTGAATCGGTCGAACTCGCACTCAAGATGGGCGATGGCAATATGATCATGGCCTTGCGTGATCTAGAAGCCGAAGCAAGAGCCGCAGAGCTTGAAGGTGCCCCGCCTGCAGAAGACCTGATTCCCGAAGAAGAAGTTGTTCCCAAAAAACCGAAGAAACGCAAAGCCACCAAGAAATCAATTGATGGAGATTTAACATTCTCCGTCGATTACGCCTGTGTTGATTGTGGCGTTTCCTACTCGCCCCCTTCGCCACAAATGTTTAGCTTTAATAGCCCTCAAGGGATGTGCCCTACCTGTGATGGACTGGGCCAAGTCTTCACGTTTGACCCTGAACTGCTGATTTCCGATCCGACCCTTTCGTTCAAAAAAGGGGCCGTAGATATCCTCGGCAAATGGAAAAGCATCGGCCGTTGGAAACGCCACATTTATCAAGGCGTGGCCGACACCATGGAACGCAAGCTGGAGCTCGAACCTGGCGCGTTCTTAGAAACCCCTTGGCGTGATCTGACCGAAGAACAACAAAACTGCATCTTGCACGGCACCGGCGATCAACATATTACGTTCACTTGGCGTGGCGGTAGTTCTCCGCAGAAATACGGCGGCACTTATGATGGCATCATTCCTGACTTACTCGACAAATATCGCAACACCAACAGCAAGCCCCAACTGCGACAACTAGAAAAATACATGTCGACCGTGAGTTGCCCCGAGTGTGATGGCGAACGCCTGAACGCCCAGGCTCGTGCGGTAGTGCTTAAATCGAACGAAGAGCAGTTTGCCGATCCGGCGGGGCTCAGCTTGCCGCAAGTTTGCCAGCTTTCAATTCAAGATGCCTCACTCTTCTTCGCCGATCTTGATTTAGATTCCCTCTGCGAAAAAATTGGGGCAGAAGCGATCAAGGAAATTTGTGGTCGACTTGGTTTTTTGCAAAACGTAGGGCTCGAATACCTGACGCTAGATCGAACCGCACCAACACTGTCTGGTGGAGAGTCACAACGTATTCGCTTGGCCGGTCAAATCGGTTGTGGATTAGTCGGCGTGACTTACATCTTGGATGAGCCATCCATCGGCCTACATCCACGCGATAACGACCGCCTGCTCGGCACACTCAACAACCTGCGAGACATGGGCAATACCGTGTTGGTTGTCGAGCATGATGAAGATACCATGCGAGTGGCCGATCACATTATTGACTTTGGACCTGGTGCCGGAGTACGTGGTGGTTATGTCGTTGCCCAGGGAACTGCCGAGGAAATTGCTGCTTCTGATAAAAGCGTCACTGGTCGGTATCTGTCTGGCAAAGAAAAGATTGAGATTCCGGAAAAGCGTCGACCCATTACCGACAAAAAATTGACGGTAGTTGGCGCGTCGGAAAACAATCTAAAAAACATTGATGTTGAAATTCCACTCGGGGTTTTCGTCTGTATTTCTGGTGCCAGTGGAAGCGGTAAAAGCTCGTTAATCAACGACATTTTGGTCGAAGCGCTTCGCCGTGATTTGAACCACGGACTAGGCGATCCGGGCGAACATGAACGGATTGATGGTCTGGAAAATCTCGACAAGATGATCGCCATCGATCAGTCGCCGATTGGCCGCACACCCCGCAGTAATCCTGGCACGTACATCAAAGTGTTTGACGACATCCGCAACATGTTTGCCATGCTGTCAGAATCTAAAAAACGGGGATATAAGCCTGGCCGGTTTAGTTTTAATGTCGAATCAGGTCGCTGTTCGGCCTGTGAAGGCAACGGGGCCAACAAGCTGGAAATGGATTTCTTGGCCGACATTTGGGTCACCTGTCCGGTCTGCGAAGGCCATCGCTTCAAACGCGAAACTTTAGAGATTCTGTTCAAAGGAAAATCGATTGCCGATGTGCTAGAAATGGATGTGCAAGAAGCACTTGAACTGTTTGAGAATGTGCCGAAGATTGCTCACAAGTTGCAAACACTGCATGATGTGGGTCTCGATTATATCAAGCTAGGGCAGCCCTCTCCTACGCTTTCTGGCGGCGAAGCCCAGCGTATCAAACTGGCCAAAGAGTTGGTCAAAAAGAGCACCGGAAAAACTTTGTACCTGTTGGACGAACCGACCACCGGATTACACTTTGCCGATGTGAAAATGTTGCTCCAGGTTCTGCAAAACTTTGCTGACGCAGGCAACACGGTGCTAGTGGTAGAACACAACTTAGACGTGATCAAAACCGCTGACTGGATTATCGACCTTGGACCTGAAGGAGGCGACGATGGCGGACTAGTCGTAGCACAAGGCACGCCTGAGGATGTGGCCAAAGTTGCCGAATCGTACACCGGCCAATCACTGAAGCCGGTCTTCGCTGGCGACGAAAGTCGAGCGGTATCCGAGATCAAACGGGCCGCCGATCAAGCCCGCATTAACGCCAAAATGAAACAATCAAAACACATCGAAGTCCGAGGCGCTAAACAACACAATCTCAAAAATGTCGATCTACGGATTGATCGAGAAAAAATGACCGTCTTCTGTGGCCCTAGCGGAAGCGGTAAAAGCTCGCTGGCCATGGATACCATTTATGCCGAAGGCCAACGCCGGTATGTTGAAAGTTTAAGTGCCTATGCCCGTCAGTTTGTAGGGCAAATGCAGAAGCCAAAAATTGACCACATCGATGGTCTCTCGCCTGCGATTGCTATCGAACAAAAAAACTTGGGCAAGTCGCCACGTTCCACCGTGGGAACAGTGACCGAACTGTACGATTATGTTCGCGTGTTGATGGCACGCCTGGGTGAATCGTATTGCCCTGATTGCGATATTCCAATCAGCACGCAAACGTCGACCAACATCACCGATAAGATACTGTCTGAGCCTAAAGGAACCAAACTGTACTTAATGGCTCCGCAAGATTTGGATGTTGGCCAGTCCTATACCGAGCTGTGGGAAGAACTACGCAGTGCCGGTTATCAACGAATTCGTGTCGATGGTATCGTCCACACGCTTGATAAACCACCACGCATTGATCGCCGACGAGTTCACGTGGTAGAAGTCGTGGTCGACCGAATTTCAGTAAGTAAAGAGGCCCGAACTCGAATTGCCGACAGTGTTGAAAACGCGTTGAGTCTCTCCGGCGGAGTCATGAATGTCGCCTATCCTGACGACGCGGTTTCCGAACATCACTGGAAAGTAAAACGCCATAGCCAGCATTTGTCGTGTGGGTCATGTGATCGCAGTTTCGATCAACTCTCGCCGCACAACTTCTCGTTCAACAGCACATTCGGTTGGTGTACTGCCTGCGAAGGTCTCGGCACGCAAATGGGCGCCGATCCAACTGCCCTGTTGAGCGATCCTAAACTCTCCCTGCTAGACGGGGCTTTACGCATGTGGCCCAATTTAGATCTTGAGATTTCGAGACAAATGCTCACCGCATTTGCTGAGTTCAACGGCATTCCGCTTGACACGCCCTTCTCTGACATGAGCAGTCGGCATCGACATCTGATTCTGCATGGCACAGGTCCACAGTGGTATGAGGTCTTCAAAAACAACGTCAAACAAGGTCGCGCACAATTCAAGTTCCAGTTCAAAGGACTCTATCCTTCGCTCGAAGAAGCTTCACGTTTGTCGCAATCGTTCCGCATGCAAATGGAGGGCTTAATCGCCGAAGTCGAATGTACCACTTGCGATGGAAGCCGCTTGCGAGACGATGCTTCTGCGGTACAGTTCCGCGGGAAGAACATTCTGGAAATCACCAGCATGCCGATGGAAAAACTGCTGGAGTTCATTACCGGCTGGAAGCTGAAAAAACGAGAGATTAAAATCGCCGGAGAACTGGCCCGAGAGATTGAAGATCGTGTCAGTTTCTTAGTGAATGTAGGTCTCGATTATCTGAGTCTTCGCCGCACGGCACCCACACTTTCCGCCGGAGAAGCACAGCGTATTCGCCTCGCCAGCCAATTAGGAAGCGGCCTGTGCGGTGTGCTGTATGTATTGGACGAACCAACCATTGGATTACACCCGCGAGATAACAAACGCCTAATCAAAGCCCTGCATCACTTGCGAGACCTCGGCAATACACTGCTAGTCGTTGAGCATGATCATGATGTCATCGCAGCCTCCGATAAACTCGTTGACTTCGGTCCTCAAGCCGGACGTAACGGTGGCGAAGTGGTTGCTCAAGGAACTCCAGAGCAAGTTGCAAACACCAAAGGTTCCGTCACCGGGCCTTACCTTTCTGGCGAAGCGGCAATTCCAGTTCCATCGAATCGCCGCATGTCTTCGGTCCGAATCAAAAAGAAGCCAGCCAAAAAAACAGGCATGGCCGCACCTCGTGAGATTGACTCTCCTTCCGGTTACTGGCTCGAAGTCGTCGGTGCCACGCACAACAACCTCAGAAATGTCAACGCTCAAATTCCGTTAGGTGCCTTCACCGCAATCGCCGGCCCCAGTGGTAGCGGCAAAAGTTCGCTGATGCAGGAAGTCATCTACAACTCGCTGGCTCGTACTTTGCATCGCGCAAGCACTGTGCCAGGGGCTCACGATGCCATTCGTGGAATCGAACATATCAACAAAGTGATCCGTGTTGATCAACAACCACTGGGTAACTCGCCCAGCTCGAACCCGGCCACGTACTCTGGTGCGTTTGATGTCATTCGAGATCTGTTCTCGCAAATGCCAGAGTCGAAACTGCGTGGCTACACGCCGCGCCGGTTTAGCTTTAATGTCGATGGCGGTCGCTGCGAAAACTGCGAAGGCATGGGCCAGAAGTGTATCGAGATGCACTTCCTGCCTGACGTTTGGGTTACCTGCGAAACCTGCGAAGGGCATCGCTATAATGAAGAGACTTTGGCGGTCCTATATCACGGCAAATCAATTGCCGACGTGCTAGAAATGTCGTGCGGACAAGCGGTTCAACTGTTTGAAAATATCCCGAAGATTCGTCGTATTCTACAAACCCTATGTGATGTCGGTCTCGACTATGTCACTCTAGGCCAGCCTGCTCCGACGCTCTCAGGCGGTGAAGCCCAACGTGTGAAACTGGCGTCAGAACTGGCTCGCCCAGACACAGGGCGAACTTTGTATCTGCTCGATGAACCGACTACCGGTTTGCACTTTGAAGACCTGAAAAAACTACTCGGCGTATTCCACCGATTGGTAGACCTCGGCAATACGGTTGTGGTCATTGAACACAATCTCGACATGATCAAACAGGCTGACTGGGTCATTGAAATGGGCCCTGAAGCTGGAGCCGAGGGTGGCCAAGTTGTCGTCTATGGAACGCCAGAAGACATGGTTGAGCATTCCAAAGACTACCAAGCGGCTACCAAAAAACGCAAGAAGGCCGGCAAGCCACTGTTGCGTTCTCACAGTGGTGAAGCCTTGCAGCCGATCCTCGAAGCAGGGCCATTAGAAGAACGCTTGCCCTATGACTTTGATTCAGCCGATCAGTCCCGCGAAGGTGACATGGAAATCAACGAAGTCGGCAGAGCCACGCAAATGCCATGGGAAGCCGATGGCCGCAAATGGCACACGACCGATCGAGTTGGACACGATGGCCAATCGGTCAACTGGGACGGTAAGATCTTAGGAGATGTCGTCGACTACATTCAAGAAAACGGCGATTTCTCAGATGCTAATTGGAACAACCGCAGCGTGGTCGAAATCTCGGCTCCCAAGAAAAGTGACGGCTGGTTCTTCCATGCACTCACCGGAGAAAACTGGCTGCTCAAACTTAAATTCCGTACCGCTAAGGGCACCTTTGATCGAGGCCGATTAGTCGAACAACTTCAACTGCAAACTTTGAACCAACTAGAAGACTTGCCCGTCTACGGCAACGAACCGCGTGTGAAAGTCAAAAACATTCGCGGTCCGTTTCAAGAGGTTGAAATTCGTGCGTTTGATTACAAAGAAATCAACAAGCCGGAGTTCTGGGCCTTCATCGATAAAGCGATCCGCGGCTTTGATCAATACACCGAACGTATTAATCAAAACATCGAAGACCACATGCCGTGGAAGAAGCTGGGCCAAAAATGGCATCTTTCTCGCAAAGGCTTCCCGCCTGCCAAACGTGCAGAGTGGGATCTTGAAGTGCTGGAAGAAGTGTTTGACCTGCTGCACGAGATTGCACCAGGCGGCCAGTTCTTATGGAACAGTCAGGTACTAGTTCACTATATCCTCGAAGGCCAAAGCACCCCTTGGGCCACCGTCGTGACCAAGAAACCAGAAGCCGTTCGTTTGGCACTGCACACACCCAAAGGTCAAATCTCCCTTGGGCAATTTGCCGAGCTCGGCCAAGAAGCAGAACTGGATGAGTCAAAGAAAAACGAAGACCTTGTCCGGATCAACTTCAAGAATCTAGTCGATCTAGAAAAAGGCGATCTCGCTGGCTTCATCCAAATGCACCATGACCTTGCAAAAGAACAAGATCAGCAGAAACAGTTATTCGACCGTTAATAGAATGAGAGTGTTTACTTGCTTCTCAGTCTAACTTGCAATAAACTCGACAGTTCACCCTGTCGAGTTTTTTTCTGCGCCAAACTCACTCTTGCTAATCATTCCAATCCACAGGCTCACTCCATTATGCGACATCTTACCCTCCTGTTCACAACATGTCTTTTCATTGCTCAACTAAATATCTCGAACAGCAACGCTGCTGAACCAAACAACTTAGACATCTATCTGCTGATGGGCCAGTCCAATATGGCCGGGCGTGGCAAGATGACCGATGAGGACAAATTGCCGGTCGATGGAATTTTGATGCTTGATAAAAACAACACCTGGCAGTCGGCCAAGCATCCGTTGCATTTTGATAAATCAATCGCCGCCGTAGGGCTCGGTCTCGACTTTGCGAAAAACGTGACCAAGAAAGAAGGAACTGTGATTGGGCTCGTCCCTTGTGCAGTTGGCGGAACGAAGTTGTCTCGCTGGGTCAAAGAGGCTGACTTGTATGAAAACGCGGTCAAACGGGCCAAGCTGGCTGCCAAAAGCGGAACCATTCGCGGTGTCCTCTGGCATCAAGGCGAAGGCGATACCGGCAACGCAGAACTAGCCAACACGTATGCACCGCGACTCGACGCGATGATCGCCGATCTTCGCAAAGATTTAGATCAACCAGAGCTTCCCTTTGTTGCCGGACAACTGGGCCAGTTCTTCCTCAAAAAACGCAGCACGCCTGAGTCTGCAACGGTCGCCAATGCACTCAAGAAATTACCTTCCCGCGTGGAAAATACGGGCCATGTTTTAAGCACCGGCATAGATCACAAAGGAGACCAAACCCATTTCAATGCCCAAGGGTATAAGGAATTCGGCAAACGCTATGCACAGGTGATGAACAAGTTATTGCAGCAGTGAATGGCTTACTCAGGTTCTACTTGCCTGGCAGTCTTGGCCCATTTGATCACGCGGTGCCCTTGGATAATGACAAAGATGAAAAGAATAATCATACAAACATTGAGACTTAGCACGAGAGTAATCAACGAGATGTAACTCATCACTAGCCCAAGATACATGCCCCAGATTTTTCTTTTGGCAGCCGCAATTGCCGCAATGAACCAGATAGAATTGAGTACAATTGATACGGCAGCTGTGATTTGTAGCGTTGTACGTTCAGCCTCATCCATTGCTTGCAGGTCTTGGAAGAAAAGTACAAACACACCTACGCCAATCGCCAGAAATCCAATGATGACCCACAAAGCCACCAAGGCTTGGAGCTGCTGTTTGAACTTCTTCTGCACATCGGCATCGACATTCAACTGCATCTGCGGGGCTTGTTCAGCTTCAGGCGATTGAAACGGATTGTGTTGTTCGTCTGACATAGTTGCTATTTCTACACTCAGTTGAATTCAAGTTCTAGCTAAACAATACCGAAAAGTCGGCAAACCAAAGATACAACAACACCACACACACTACGATGAGAATCCCAAACGGCTTCGCATATACCCACGGCGTCAGATCGACATCGCCCGAGTCTTTTTGCTCATATGTAGTCTCACGCGGGCTGATCTTGCCGATGACTAGCATCAGGCCGATCAGGGAGAGGAAGACTGTACCAATAAAATGAAACTTGAATAGAGCACTGTATTCTTTCACTTCATCAATAGTTGCAGGTACTGCTATAATCTCTTCTTGACTCTCTAGAGCGGCTGATATTTCTTCTTCTATTTCGGCGTGTTCAGCAGCAGCTTGTTTTGCTTGAGGAACTAACACTAGAAAGAAAATACTTAGCGTGATTAAGCCAACTGCCAAGGCAATGTTTGCTGCAAACCCTGGCACACGCTTAGTTAGCAATCCAACGATCACAATTGCCAAGATCGGAATAAAATAGATGGAATTCATTTCCTGAAGATAATCAAAGATGCTATTCTGACCTACTAGCATGGGGGCGATGACCATTGATGCAATGGCCACAATCGCGGCAAAGACTTTTCCAGACCAGATTACCCGTTCATCCGATGCTTTTGGATGAAGTATGTGCTTGTAAACACCTAAACTAAAAAGGGTTGCGGTGCTGTTTAAGGCCGAATTAAACGAACTGAGAATTGCTCCAACCATGACTGCCGCGAAAAATCCGGTTAACGGAAGTGGTAAAACATTTCGTACTAATAAACCGTATGCGTCATCATGAGAGTCATCAGCGATAAGGCCCTTCTCTGAATATAAATGGAAGGCGATTAACCCTGGCACGACCACAAGGATCGGAGCCAATACCTTTAAGGCTCCAGCAAACAACACGCCTTTCTGGCCTTCTTTCAGACTTTTTGCCCCTAATGTTCGTTGAATGATTTGCTGGTTGGTGCTCCAATAAAAGAGAGTTATCAGGAATACTCCTGAGAACAAGTTCCAAAACGGAAGACCTGAATCTGAACTGCCCAGTGAGTTGAATTTTTCAGGATGTGCTGCTGTCATCTCAGTCCAAGCCGCTATAGGGCCGGCGCTGTTTACCGCATACAAACCAAAAACAACGATTAGTAAACCACCAACTAGTAAACCGAATCCATTAATCGTGTCTGATACCGCTACAGTGCGAAGCCCACCAAAAATAGCATAGACTGATCCAATGATGCCAATTAACCAAACCATTCCCCAGTAGATTATCTGCGGGTCATCCAACCCAAACATATCTTGAAGACCTAAGATTCCGATCAACCCTCTTGAACCTGAGAACAGAATTATTGGCAGTAAAATTACGACATAAGCAACGATAAAGATCAGCGAAGTAATAGTTCGAGTGCTTTCGCCAAATCGGTCTTCTAGAAATTGTGGAACGGTAGCAATACCCGATTTCAAATAACGAGGCAGAAAGAATAACGCCATAACGACCAATGAGATCGCAGAAACTACTTCCCAGGCCATCACGCTAAGTCCTTGCCCGTATGCTCCACCATTGAGCCCTACCAATTGCTCCGTCGACAAGTTCGTCAGCATCAACGACCCGGCAATGTAGCCACCGGTCAGGGATCTTCCGGCCAGGAAATAACCTTCGGACGATTCGTGGTCGTCTTTTCGGGTCAGGAACCAGGTAATCAGACCAACCAGGGCGGTGAAGAATATGAAGGAGCTAATGGTCAGAAACATAGATTTGAACCTGGAGAAACTAGGGGATCGACATAAAACGGATTTGAATCCCTGAATTTAGTCGATTTAGGCGCGAATGCAATGAGATCGTGCTCAGGAATGTTGAGTTTTGTTGCGATTTTAATCGACGACAGTCGAACCCGGCCCGTTTTGAATAAGCTGGGTTGGATGTAGCCAGCGTTCTCCAAAACCGACAACGCGGCTACCCAAATTCCAGACCCGATGCCTCTAAGCATTAATCATTACGATCTTTATTCCGCATCAACTCTGGCGGATAAACGGCCGGTTTTGATCCGCTTTTCAATCGCAGATTGGCGCCCATGGTTCGCTTGAGACTAAACGGCACATTGTTGGCGTCGGCCTCAACCAGAATGTTGTGCAGGTCGGTACGCATGGTTGCTACGCGTTTTTTGTGTTTCGGATCGAAGATCAAATTATGCTGTTCGTCAGGGTCTTCTTGCAAGTCGTACAGTTCGTCGATGTCCCAGATGCCGTGGTATTGAATGAACTTATAGCGTTGGGTTCGCAATGCCAAAGTGGTTGGTGTTTGCGGGAAACTGTACTCCCAGTAGTACTCGTACAGGATATTCTTTCGCCAGTCCTCGGGCTTCATTTTACCTGCGGCCAAGTCCACAAAGCTGCTGCCATCCATGTGCTCTGGCGTTCCTAAACCGGCAGCCGCCAAACAACTCGGGCCGATATCAATTCCGGCAACCACCGGTTCAACCACGGTGCCTGGCTTCCAAAGTTTTGGGCAAACGCCTAACAGCGGAACTCGCATCGAGGCTTCGTAGGCGGTCCGCTTGTCGATCAGCCCATGTTCACCCCATTGAAAACCGTTGTCGCCCATGTAGATCACCATGGTGTTTTCGGAAAGATTGTTGTCTTCTAACCATTTACGAACACGAGCGATGGAATCGTCAACACTCAACAAGGCTTCGCAGTACAACCGGTAGTGCTCTTCGATATCGGTGTCTTGGTGATAAGCAAAGTCAACGCCATGCCAGCTATTGCGTTGGTTCTTCAGCCACATCGGTTTGCCTTTGTAATTACTCTCGGTGTTCTCCATGGTGATCGGCCTAGGCAGCGGTTTATCTTTGTAGATGCCCGCATGTCGTTCGGCAGGGTGAAACATGCCGTGGACGCCTTTGTGCGAAAGATACATGAAGAACGGTTTGTCATCTTTCTTGGTCGTTTTGTCGAGCCAATCCAACGCGTAGTCGGTCAGTTCGTCGGTAATGTACCCTTTTTGCGGAACCGATTTGCCATCGATATTCAGCGACCAATTCTTCAAGTGCTTCGGCGGGTAATAATGGCCTTGTCCTCTGAAGCTCACCCAGCGATCAAACCCAGGCCGTGGTTGATCGGAATGCCCGCCCATGTGCCACTTGCCGAAGAACCCCGTATGATACCCGACCTTTTGTAAATACTGCGGAAAGAAAATGGCACCCGGTTTGATCGGCACGTTGTTATCCACCACGCCATGATTGTGCATGAACTGACCGGTCAAAACCGAAGCCCGACTCGGCGAACAAAGCGATGTGGTGACCATCGCATTCTTAAAGTAAACCCCTTCACGAGCCATCGCATCCATCGCGGGAGTTTCGACCCAAGGGTGACCGAGAAAACTCATCACATCATACCGATGATCGTCCGACAAAATGTAAACGATATTCAGCGGCTTGCCGTCAGAAGTTCTCGGCAAACTCAAATCAGGAGCCGCACGCAGCGTCGAGGCAGAAAGACAAATCAAAAGGGCAAACGCAAGGCGAACCATGGTGTAAAACTCCGGTAAGGGCTGCTACTTAAGCAATCATGAATGAGCTAAAAGTATAGTTGTTAAACCGCAAGTGGTCAAATTTGGATCATTCGTCATTCTCAGAATACAGTAGGAACTCTCGTCATTTCGAATCATCGTGCCCCTGCCAGCTTTATTCGACGAACATTGGCATAATAATATCTCTAACTCCATTGATTCTCATACCCTCAGTTGGTTAAAATAGCGAAGTCCCTCCCTTTGATTTCGCGAATAATTCTCTTGAAGAAAAATTGGATTCTTAAGTCATGCGCCGTCGAAAGAATCGCACTAAGTTTTGCAGTAGGAATCATGCCAAGCGGCGTTATTCTTCTCTGAGAGTAGAAACACTAGAAGAACGAAACTTATTGGCCGAGATTGGCAATAACATCGCGGTTGGGGATGAACTGCTCAACTATCGCATCGCCATTGCTGCGACCGCTGAATATACCAGCTATTTTGGCGGCCAAGCGAATGCTCTCACAGCAATTCAAGCAATGGTTGCAGATTTGAATGATCTCTATGAGAAAGAGTTCTCGATCCACTTGGAGCTCGTCTCAGGCACCAACGTGATTTATACCAATGCGGGGAGCGACCCTTACAGCAATGGTAATGTATCAGCAATGTTAGATCAAAATCAAGCGAACTTGGATTCCGTGATAGGAGGCGCAAACTATGACATTGGACATGTTTTTGGGACGCTCTCAAGTGGTTTCTCGGGCTTTGCTTATGTTGGTGTTGTTGGAAATGCATGGTACAAAGCGAGTGCTGCATCAATTTCAAAAAACCCAGTCGGGCAGAACTGGATGGGTGTTGTAAGTCATGAAATTGGTCATCAATTTGGAGCTGATCATACTTTTAATTCTGATAGAACTAACACGTGTTCAGAGAGTCGGGAACCCTGGGAAGCATATGAACCGGGAAGTGGATCAACCATTATGAGTTATGCTGGCAGTTGTGGTGCCGATAACTTACAAGGCGGAAAAGATTTATACTTCCATTCGACTACTTTTGAGTTGATTCACGAATACCTCAACTATTGGGCTGCTCCAGACTCGGTAACTTCTCTGGCAAATAGCATTCCAACGATTGATGCTGGATCAGATCATACGATACCCGCGAATACCCCTTTTGAATTGGATGCGATTGGACTTGATGCCGATGCCGATGACACTTTGACTTATAGTTGGGAGCAACTTGATCTTGGACCCTCACTAAGGTTACCCCTCACGGATAACGGTAGCAGCCCGTTGTTTCGCTCTTTTGAACCGACTGTTGATTCTATTCGCATCTTCCCTCGCCTTGATGATCTACTGAACAAAGTGAATACCGCTGCTATTGGCGAAGCATTGCCATCGACCAATCGAAGTTTAAACTTTCGCGCTACCATTCGTGATGGCGAAGCAGGCGTGAACTCTGACGACGTGTTATTGACCGTGGTTGATACCGGCGCTGCCTTTGCTATTACCTCGCCAAACACAGGGTTCTCTCGCAGTGGAGGTTCATTGCAGACGATTAACTGGAATGTCGCAGGCACAGACTCAAACGGAATTGATACAGAGTACGTCGATATTTTGATGTCCTCTGATGGAGGTCATACGTTTCCTTTTACTCTCGATTCGACTCCCAACGATGGTTCGCACTCTGTGGTCTTACCAAATATCACGACTTCCCAAGCACGATTCAAAATCAAGGGTAGTGGGAATGTATTTTTTGATATTTCAGATGCGAATTTTTCAATTACAAGAGATGAGTCCCTTCCTGTATTCACTGTGACAGAAACCGGCGGCATCACTTTGGTGGATGAGTCCGGTACAACTGACAGCTTCACTGTCGCAATCAGCAGGGCGCCACTAACCAACGTGGTCTTCAATCTGGAACTTAATGATGGAAGTGCCAGTGAAGTATCTCTAGACAAAAGCATTCTTACTTTCACACCAACTGATTGGAACATCGCTCAGACCGTCATCTTATCTGGCGTACAGGACACCCTGGTTGATGGCAGTCAAGTCTCAACGATAACCATTAGTGTCGATGCTGACAACTCCGATAATGCGTTTGATCTACTCCCTGATCAGACCGTCAGTGTGATGACCACGGACGATGATTTTGCTGGATTTACGATTACAGAAACAAGTGGTAGTACTTCGGTTGATGAAGATGGCGTTATGGATGCCTTCGATGTCGTCTTAGATAAACAACCACTGACTCCTGTCGTATTCACGCTTAGTAGCAGCGACACCGATGAAGTCAACATCGACAAACCGGCGCTGACGTTTACTAACGAAAATTGGGATATCCCTCAAACGGTCCTAGTCACTGCTGTCGATGACGCGATTGTCGATGGCAGTCAAGACTCAACAATTACCATTGGTATTGATGATGCCAATTCTGATGAAGCGTTCGCCACACTCGCGAACCAAACCGTGAGTGTGACTTCGGCGGATAACGATGTAGCGGGATACAGTCTGTCTCAAACTGCCGGTACCACCTTGCTTGATGAAAGTGGAACCAACGTCAAGTATGATGTTGTCCTCGATCGACAACCGCTAACCAACGTCGTTTTCATGGTGACTAGCAGCGACACCAGCGAAGTCTCTGTCGATAAATCAACGCTTACGTTTACTTCAACGAACTGGGATGTAGCTCAAACCGTCACGTTCACAGGTGTCAATGAC
>NVWB01000074.1 GCA_002733575.1 Blastopirellula sp.
GCGAGCAAACTGGGGTACCCGGTATTCTCTCAAGCGGCCACCTGGAAATATCTCAAGGCAATCTTTACAACTTCTCAAGTTCTTCTGCCACACGATTGCGGATTGGATCAGAGTTCGCATGGTAGCCGATCCAGACTTGTACGATGGTGCCGGTGCGGTCGACGAGCATGGTTGTCGGGTAACCTGACCATGGAGTGATGGCATTGAGTTCGGTGCGTCCCAGGCCTTGAGCATCGACATGCACGGGAAGATCGTAGTCGAGATGCTTTAGTGTCTCTTGAGTTGAAGCGGTGAGTTCTTCTATGTCCTCATGAAAGGGTGGTAGTCCAGCCTGGCCTGGGTATCCACACGAGACTGCCAGATACTGAAAGTCTGTGCTGGCCGAAAACTCGTCTCGCATTTCCATCAAGTCAGGGAACTCTTTCAAGCAATATCCACACCAAGGGCCCCAGTAATTGACCAAGGTGACTTTGCCTTGAAAGTCGGCAGATTCAAACGATTGATCGGTTCCCAGCAGTGGTTGATAACTGGCCTGAGAAATTGTGTGCCCTTGCCATGGATGCTCGAAGGATTCAACAGTGTCATTACCACGATTGAGATACAATACAACTAACAGCCCGATGGCAACACTCAATAAAATTGCCCGCATATAATTGGGTTGGTAGCTGTTCTGATCGGTTTGATTTTGATCGCCCCAGTTCATGTTTGTTTTCTGTTCTAATGAGAATAATAAATCATAAGAGTGCTAGCAATAAATTATAGCACAAAACCTGACGAGCTTTGTATGCTAGCATACTTCATTTTAGCGTTTGACTGCTTGTTGCATTCATAATTCATGAGAAAACGATGAAACTTTGAACAAGAGTTCTGATCTTTGCCAAATCGGGGTTCGTGGATTTAGGGAAGATGAATAAAATGCTCAGTGGTTCACTCTAACATTTCAACATGAATTTTCACACAAGTGCTTCTTTTAGAGTGAAGGTTGCAATAGTTTCCCTCACTTTATTTACATCGGTTGTCCCATGTCTGCACTTGGACTCACTTTGACCAATCACGTTTTTTCAGGTCTGCCTTATAGTATGTCAAATTACGAAGTTGAATTGAAATTCCCGGTTCAAGATTTAGCTCAAATAGAATCCGCGCTAATTAGCATGGACGCCATCGTGGAAGTTGCCGTGAAACAGTCGGACTTCTACTATGCCCACCCGGCCCGTGATTTTGCAAAAACAGATGAAGCCCTACGAATTCGTCGCGTTGGCAGCAAAAACTTCATTACCTACAAAGGCCCTAAATTAGACGCTGATACCAAGACCCGCAAAGAGATCGAAGTGCCGTTGATCTCTGGCGAAGAAGGGGCTGTCAATATCATGGAAATGATTGAGACCTTGGGATTTACCCAGGTTGCCGAAGTGACCAAAATTCGTCGTAAGGCAGATTTGATGTTTGAAGGAAGTTCAGTCGAAGTGGCCTTGGATGAAGTCGATGGCTTGGGCTCCTTTATCGAACTAGAGATCATTGCCAGCGAGAGTACCATGGACCTTGCCAAACAATCGATTCTCAAACTAGCAAAACAGCTAGGGTTATCACAAAGTCAGCGACTAAGCTATTTAGAATTGGTGTTGGGCTTTACCGAGTGAGTAGGCTCGAAAGCGAATGCTTTCCCGTTGAATAGCAACACTTTAGGTCAGTTGCTATACGTTCTCCATATTTTTCTCGATCTTTCCGAAACCCTATTTCTAACTTGGGGTTAAATATCTTGGATTGGGAAGATCGATGTTTATCGATCAATGGAAGCTGCAAGCGATTGCAGCTTCCTTTTTCTTCCACTCACGCCGGTTGCTAACGCTGTGGTTTGCGTCAAGCATTCACTCCAAACCTATTCTCATTCAAGGATTTATGTGAGATGAAATTATTCAAGCTCTCTCTGTGCGCGGTGCCAGTGATATTGCTTTGTGTTGCCACTTCTTATGCAGAAGATGGGCGACCTGATCGTGGACCCGAGAAAAGACCAGATGGCGCAAATTCGCGTGGACCGAGTGGAAGACCTCCAGGACCTGGCGGCCCAGGATTTCGCGGGCCTGGTGGCGGACCGCCGAGCTTTGCCCGAGGTGGCAAATTGCCTGCCTTCTTAGAACAATTTGATACTAATAAAGACGGAAAAATCGACGACGGTGAAAAAGCCAAAGCACGCGAAAGCATGCAGTCTCGTTCATCAGCTGCTCGTTCCTCCGAAGGTCGCTCAACTAGTGGCCGGCCAGCACCCGGGACTCCCAGCAAAAGCGGCACAAATAGCCGTGGCCCAGAACGTAAGGGACCACCAGCTAGAGGAGCAGATGCTAAGAAACCCGAACACAAGAATTCTAAACACAAAGGCCCACCAGCAAAAGCATCCTCCGCTAAAGGCCCCTCTTCTTCACAAAGTCGAAATAGCCGTGGCCCGAGTGGAATCTTCCCTCCGTTTTTAAACAAATTTGACGCCAATAAAGATGGTAAAGTGGATGACGCAGAACGCGCCAAAGCACGTTCGACGATGATGTCTCAAGCGAGGATGGCTCAAGCACGTTCATCGAGAAGTCAAGAAGCAAGAAGCCCATCCCCTTCCAGTGAAAACAGTCGTGGACCAACAGCCCGAGGGCCTAGTCCTCGCGGACCGAGACCACCGATGGGGCGTCCATCGCATGGCCCTTCTGTTCACGGTAGAATTCAAGGCGGACCACTACATTTCGCTCGTCCACCACACGCCGGACCGCCACAGCGCGGATTTCAGCAACGCGGACCTCAGCAATATCGCGGACCCCGCGGGCCACAAGCACATCGACCAGGGCAAAGACCACAGCATCCTTCGGCCCAGCGTTCTTCATCACAGCGTCATTCTTCGCAACGTGGACCTTCGGCTCACGGTCGCAGTCAACACGGACCACGTCCTTCAAGTGCTCAATCACGTGGTCATTCATCACGTAATGATTCACAACGCAGTCGTTCAGTTCATGGTAGAAGCCACGGCAAGCCATCGTCTGCTCGCGGTTCACATGGTCAACCTTCATCAAAGGGTCGACCATCAGCAAAAGGGAGAAGTTCACATGGGCCGAAGTCACATCAAGCCCAAGCGAGTCGTGGCGGTCGAAGTAACTCATCGAAAGGTGGGAACGCCTCTTCTTCTAAGAAACGCACAGACTCAAAAAGTAAGAGCAAAGGCAAACGTGCCAAGAATAAGTAACGCAGTCGTTAGAGAGGCTTGCTCAACTGATTGGGAAGGTCTCTCTTGTTTTCACCTTGAAGACACATTTAATTAAAACCCCTTAAGGAACTAGAAGATGAAACTATTAAAAGCAACTTTACTCGCCATTCCGGTATTCATGTTGATTGTGGCTGCAACCATGGCAGAAGATGCCAAAGCCAAAAAACCAGGTGCCGAGCGTGGCAAACGCCCAAGTCGTGAAGAAATGATAAAAAAGTTTGACGCGAACAAAGATGGCAAGCTCGATGAAAAAGAACGAGCGACCATGATGAAAACCATGAAGTCACGACAAGGTGCAGGTCAAGGCCAACGCCCTAGCCGTGAAGAAATGATGAAGAAGTATGACGTCAACAAAGACGGCAAGCTCGATGAAAAAGAAAAAGCTGCTTTGATGAAAGCAATGAAATCACGACAAGGTGCCGTTCAAGGCCAACGCCTAAGCAAGGAAGAAATGATCAAAAAGTTTGACAAAAACAAAGATGGCAAACTAGATGAGAAGGAAAAAGCAGCCTTGATGAAAGAAATGCGATCACGAAAAGCTGGTGCTGCTAAAAAGCCTAGTCCTACAAAAAAACGGGGTGCTGCCAAGAAAGCTGGAGCCAAGAAGAAAAAAGCCGAGAAGTGATTCTGATCCTCCCCGATCAACGATGAAGCGGATCGGCTTTTTAAACGTTTGAAGTCCTGGGTCGTAATTTTACCGCGCACACGGCCTGGGGCTTCTTTTTTTCTTGCGCCATCATTTTCATTGATGAACTCTCTCTGGTCGCAAGAATGTGGGCTTTCTGCTAGAATGAAAGCATGTCACCACCAGCGACGCACCGCGATGCCGAGTCTGACGCTACTGAATCTAGCACTTCAGGGCGCCACACATCTTCGCTAGACTCTTCGCAAGTTGCCAGCGTAGCAGAAGCCGAAGATCGCAACTTTCTGTTGTTAGTCCTCTATCAAGTCGTCATGCGATGTGGGTGGATTTTCAAGACGGAAAGCATTATTATGCCGGCCGTTTTGGATATGATCTCTGGTGCCGGTTGGGTACGTGGCATCTTGCCGATTCTTAACCGCATTGGCCAAAGTATCCCGCCACTGATCTATGCACGTCGTTTGACCATCACGCCGAAAAAGAAATGGTCGGTGGCAGCTACCACGTTTGGGATGGGGTTCTTCTTCCTCGCTTTGGCATTATTGTTTGTGCCACCGATCCGAGCATGGCTAGAGAGCACGCATTCGATATTACTCGCACTACTGTTCCTGTTGTTCTATGCCCTGTTTTTTGCAGCAACCGGATTAAACCAATTGGGCTTAGGTACCTTGCAAGGCAAACTAATCGAGGCCCGTCATCGTGGTCGACTGATGCTGACCGCGAATGTCATCGGGGCTATTCTGGCAATTGGGCTGGCCGCTTTTTTGCTACCAATGTGGATACCCAATGAACAGATGCAAGTTCATTACATCTTTGGTTTCGCGGCGGTCACTTTTTTCTTAAGTAGTATTGTCGCCATGCGGCTGCAAGAACCGGCCGACAATTACGATGAACCCAAGGTGCACGTTTTTCATTTGTTACGAAATTCGATCACGGTATTAAAGACCGATCACAACTTCCGCCGCTTGGCATTTATTGGAAGTTGTTTTGGCTGTTCGTTGATGCTGTTTCCCCATTATCAAGCGATAGCCCGCGACCGATTAGATATCCCGCTGAGTCAACTCATCTATTGGGTCATGATCCAAAACGCAGGGACCGCGATGTTCAGTTTGTTGGCCGGTCCGCTGGCAGATCGCAAAGGAAACCGCGTGGTGTTGCAGATATTTCTGCTTGGAATCTTGCTGCTACCGATCGGGGCAATGGGGCTGATTAATTTAGGAAGCGCAGGTGCCAGTTGGTTTAATCTGCTGTTCCTCTGCCTAGGAGTAGTGCCGATCACGTTTCGGACGTTCACGCATTACACGCTAGAAACAGCCCAAAATTCCGACCACCCCCGCTACCTGGCCACACTCAGCTTATGCATCGCAGCCCCCGTAGTTTTCTCACCCCTGGTCGGCTGGCTGATTGACCTGACCTCATTCGAACTAATGTTCTCGCTAATCGCCGCAATCGTGTTCACCGGGTGGATGGTTTCGTTTACGCTGGAAGAGCCCCGACATGGGGTCGGCTAATTGTCGTTATTTGAAAGAAATCATCGAAATGGTTACTACTTCTCTAAAACCTCTGGCTGCTTCACCGGTTCTTTGGACTTCACTTTCGCCTTATTCGCAGCAAGTTCTTTTGCGTGTCGTGCTGCTCGTTCTTTATAGCCAAGTCCCTCTTTGAAATTCTTAATTACATGTTCTCTTGACCATTTAACCCAGCGATTATAATCAGCCCTGGTTTTTACTATATCATAACCATGAATGACAAACCAATTTTCTAATTTTTTAAATTCTGCTTGAGTTTGAGGTGTCCAATGTTTGGACCGAACCAGTTCGCTATGAATCATCATTTCCATTGCGTTTCTTAATTCCTGCGTCTCACAGACTTTGGGATCGGCTCCTTGCTCAAGTAAAAAAACAGCAAGTTTATATTGAGCCCCCCATCCTATAGATCGTATTAAGGGCGTATCTCTAAAGCCCTTGCTAGTTGCATTGATATCAGCACCGGCTTTAAGAAGTAATTTGATATGCTCCTCTTGATGAATTCCTAGTTTCACGACTAAGTGCAATGGGTAGTCACCAGACTTACCTTGCAAGTTAGGGTTTCCACCATTCTTTAGAATTACTTCTAAGTAACCTTCGGCACGTGTTTTGATAACCAAATGAATTAGGCTATCGTTTGCCTCAAAGACCTTGGTTCCAAACTGGCTTTTGAAGATTACATTTGGATCAGCCCCATGCTCCAAAAGCTTTTCAAATCGTTCTAGTTTGTTGTCAGGGAAAGCCCATAGTAGCGGGGTCATGTTATCTTTGCCAATGGCATTCACATCGGCTCCTGCGGTGATTAAACGGTCGATTTCTTCAAGATCGTTGGCTTCAATGGCATGACACAAAGCAATGACTTGAGCATCATCAAAGTAATCATCGGCTTGCCATGAGGTACCCAAGCTTCCTCCGTGATGACTGCAACCAATGAGTAGCAGTAGAGCGATATTGGCAATTATTACTTTGAGCATGTGGCTGTCTTTTAGTTAAGGGATCGGATAAAGGTCGATCATTCTTCTTCTAATGCTTTGGCAAGTGCTTTAGGAAACTCAATCTCGGACAAACTTCCATTATTTCTTAGTCCCGTTAGGGACGCCATCGTGTAGCCAGGGGATTTATCCCCTGGAGATCGATAGCATAAACCCTCAAAGCCCCGGTTCGGGGCGATATTGTATCAAAAATTGATTTAAACGCATATTACCAAGAATAATGATCACGGTAAATTGAAATCACCCACCCAACCCTATTGAATTTCTCGATATCGCCCCGCTGGGGCTTTTTTGAATGATGGGAGATTCAATTCCAGGGGATGAATCCCCTGGCTACACGATACTGTCCCTCCGGGACAGCCCATTTTGCATCAAATTTCAAAGTTGAAAATGCTCTCATGCGATCAGTCTGATTCCTCCAACACCGCCTTCAACGAACTCAAATACGCCAACAAATCGGCCGCTTGTTGGGCGGTCAAGTCTTGCAGTAACCGATCTGGCATCAGCGATTTGCTCGATGGTTTCATGCCGGCGATTTCATCCTGGTCGAGCTTGATATCTTTACCGGTGGCGTCTCGTAGGGTCAACGTGTTGTCGTTTTCTGTGATCAGCAAGCCAGAGAAGACTTGGCCGGTTTCGGTTTGGACTAGCCAGGTTTGTTGTTTCGGGTCAATCTTTTTGGAAGGGTTGAGAATGTGATCCAAAATCTCAGGCTTGGTGTACTTCTTGCCGATGTCATCCAGGGCCGGGCCGATCTTGCCGCCTTTGCCTTCGGCTTGATGGCACGTGCTGCAAGAGATGCTGCTGGTGTTTTGGAAGAGTGTTTTGCCTCTCGCTTGATTGCCTGGTTTTTCAAGTAATTCGGCGATATCAAACAGACTGCCTAGTCGCTTGACTTGTTGACTGGCAGGCAAATATCGCTCGAACAAATCACGCACTTGCCAATCGCTATGTGAAGTGGCCGCGCGGAGTACGATGGCCAGTTGTTGCTGGGAGATTTCTCCCTGATCGATCAGCGAACCAAGTATCAAAGCATCGCTGGTGGAATCCAACAATGCATGCACTCGTTCTTCGAGATTGGTGTCGTCTGCTTGTTCTAAACTCTTTTGAATCTTGGCGATTCGACTTTGCACCTTCGGGGTTTCTTCACTTTCCATGCTACGAATCCAATCGTGAATCAAACGAATTCCCTCGGCATCAGGTTCGGTGGATCCAAAGTGGGGCATGTGGCCTCGACCCATTTTGGCCAGCCGATAATACAGGGCCGAACGATACGGATCGCCGGCCACGAGTAGTTTGGAGTCAGTGAGCCCGAAGGTTCCTTGGGTGACAGGGCCGTTGAGTAAATCGGTTTCATCCAGCGGCAACTCTTGTCGGATATCAATCGCGGCCGTTCCGCCACCGCCTTGCGAATGGCAATGGGCACAGTTGAGATGCAAGTAGGCTCTGGCCCTGTCGGCTAACGCGGCGCTGGTGTTGCTGGGAGAAACCTGCGGCGTGACTTGCTTGGGCAGTTCAATTTCAAACAGCCCTAGCTTGTTTAGTGCTTGAAGTTGATTGTCGTCAAACTTGCTGATGCCGGTGAGTTCTTCGTCCAGCGGGCGATCTAGTTGCGGCAGTTTAAAACTGTGGGCTGTGCCAGATTTCCAGATATGGCACAGCAAGCATTCGTTGCGGCTAGAATGATGCCAAGTTTGTTTGCGAATTCCGCCAGGGACACTGTTGTCCTTGACAATGAACTCTCTTTCAGTTGCCACATTGTCGGCCAACACGGCATCGGTTTGTTGGTCGTTCCAGATGTAGTTGTAAGCGTTCCAGTGGTCGCCAGTGCGATGCAAAATCTGCGTTTCAATCTTGCGTTTAGAGCTAGGATTACCGGCCTCCATTTCTAGATAAACGGTTTTCGCCAGTACGGCATCTTGAGGAAATGAGATATCGCCTTTGTTTTCGCCGGTGGCTCCGATTGTTTTTTGGTAGAGACTCAAACGCCTATCATTCGGCAGCGCCACCAGTCGCTTGGAAGTGGTATGATCGGCCCAATGTTCGGCGTTCACTTCGTAGGGCAATACGCCAGGGGCCAGTTGGAGATCGTCGAGAGATTCAAACAGCCCGGTCTCGCTTAACTTGGTCGGAAACTTTTTGTTTTGTGCTTGCTGCGTATTGGTGGCCAAACGGTGTACGCTGCCATCAAAGTCGAGGATATCAATCTCGCCAGCGGATGATAGCGAGAAACTAATAATTCGCAGCGGCGTATCGGCAATCTCTTTATGCCAGGTGACTTGATTGTCTTCGTAACGCAGTGCCCAAATCTTTCCGGTGACATAGTCGCCATAGATATAGGCGCCTTGCAGTTCGGGAAATTCTTTGCCGAAGTAGAAGTATCCACCGGTGATACTGCGGGCTTCAATATGCGAGTGTTCAACAATCGGCGGCGTGATGGGTGTTGGGCCAACTGGATCGTCGGGCCGCACTTTTTGGCTGCCCTCCATGATGCTCCAACCATAGTTGCCGCCACGTTTGGCCAAGAAGATGAGTTCCATTAATTCCCAACCGACATCGCCAACCCAAAGTTCGTCGGTTTTAGGGTGAAAACTCATTCGCCATGGATTGCGAAAGCCGTAGGCCCAAACTTCGGGACGAGCCCCTTTTAAGTTGACAAACGGATTGTCGGGCGGGATCGCATAGTTACGGTCGCCTTCGGTACGGCTGACATCAAGACGAATGATCGAACTCAATAAGTCCGAAATGTCTTGACCTGTATTGAGCGTATCCGGCGGGCTGGGTGCTGCCGCATCGCCGATCGATGCGTAGAGATAACCGGCGGCATCAAACTGAATCGAGCATCCTTTGTGCCCGACGTTAAGCCAAGAGATAATCAGTTCTTCGCTATTAGGATCAATCACCGGAATGTTTACGTCGGATACTTTATAGCGACATAACCGTGCGCCCTGTTCTTTGATACCCTTCAATCCGTAAACTACATAACAGTAAGGGTCTTCCGGGAAATTGGGTGCAAAGTTCATTGATAGAACTTGAGTTGCATCTGGATGAACTTGTTTTAGGTCGAGCGAAATCTTGACTGATTCAGGCGAACCATCATCGGCAAAAGACAGAATCTCTTTGGTCAATTGCGTAACAATCATTCGCCGGGTGTTAGGCACCGGCATCAGCATCGTCGGCTGATTCAATTTGATGTCTGCGTAAATCTGCCGCGTAACATACGGCAGCGGCGGATCAGGCGTGCCGATAATCTTGGAACTGCTCCAAACGGCCAGAGGGCTCTTCTGATATTTAGATACCGCTGGGGACTTCGTTTTTTTTCCCTGGGCCACGCATTGTGCTGGTTGTAAAGAAATACCTAGCAGTGATGCGAAGATGCCGAGAACGAGCCAACCGCGAAGAGATGAGCCTGAGAACTGCATGAGAATGATCGTCTCGGAAAAGTGTGAGAAGAAAAGGAGAAACTTCCTTTATAATCTCACCGCTCTTCCGATCATAGACAATAGCCGCCGGTTGTGGCAAATTTGTTACTCTGCACCCAACCCAAGAGGCTCTTCCTCTTCTGTGATGATTATTCTCGGTGTTACAGTAGTTCCGAGGGGAATCGTTTCTCGCTCCGTCTCGGAAGCGGTTACCGGTTCCACTTGTTTGGTCGGTTTCGTATCAGGTTCTGCCTCTGCTTCGTCATCCAATCCTAGCAGTGGTTCTTCTTCCTCACCAATAAGATTGGCTCCTGGGGTAACTGTTAATACACGTCCTGGTGATGTTTTGCGAGGCGTTGCCACATGAACAGGGATGGGATAAGCAGCAGGAACATCATTGCTAGTGGCAGGTGCGTCTAATGGTTGCGGTGGCAACGAATTCACGGGAGCAGGAGCGTACCCTGTTGCTGGAGGCTGTGATTGGCTGAGTTCTCTTTCGTCGAAAACTATGCTGCTACCCGGAGGCGGGTCACCTGAGAATTGAAATCTAGGATGGTTGAAGTCAGCAGCAGCTGGATACACATCGGTCGGGGTTTCTGGATAGCCAGCAGCCGACTCTGAATAGCCAGAAGGCGCTGTCGCTTCATATGACTTCGATTGCTTCACTTGCTCTGGTAGATCTGCCATTGCTGTTAGCTGACTCTTCATCTGTGCAAGCGGTTGTTTGATGGCGGTTGCTTCGGCGGCCAAGCGGGTTGTTTCAAACTTCTCTTCGAGAAAATCCATTTCTTGTTCGACTGCATAAAGTAGCATCATCGCTCTTTTGATACGAACTTTGGCGTCAAGCTGTGCCACTTTGTGTTCTAGTTCAGCTTCATTCATTTCAGTTGCATGTTGCCGAGAGAGTTCGACATAGCGTTGTTCAAGTTGTGATTTCTCAGCAGAAGCCGGAGTGCTTATTGAAGAATAAGCAGGCTGCAATAGTTGAGGTACACCGTTATAGGAAGCAGATTGGTAGGGAGGGACTGAAACAGGAACTGATCCGGGAGAAGAGTAACCGGCTTGAGTGAAATAGGGATCTTGATAAGAGGAACTGCTACCAGGATAACTGGCCGGAGTTACGGTGGTAGGTGTTATTGCTGGCCCAATTGCTGGTTGAAAATAGGCCGTCGATGTCGAGGGGGTACTCGTTGTGATGAACTGGGCTCCAATGAAAAGCGTGACGATTCCACCGACGATTAACAGAAAACCGGAGCCCATGACCACGGCTAATACAATTCCAACTTTACGCATCGTTCTCTCTCCTGAAATAGGACTTGGTGACCTCACCCGGTTAATCTATCGCGGATGGGCGGTTGAAATCAAGAACAGTTTTTCAGGCCTAAAAAGAAAACAGACCCCACTGGTTTAAGAGCAAGGCCTGATGGAAGTTAGGCGAATAAGGTGAGTGCTAGCATGAAATTAGAACAGGTAAAAGAATCCGCGGATTAAAATAGAAGACTAATTTCATCAATCACATTAGTAGTGCAGGCTAATAAGATCATTAACAGTAGCCCGCCAAAAACAAGACTCGCTGGAACCCATGCCTCATCAAGGTTGGTGGCCAGGAAAAATATAATATATAGCGGCAGAAAGAACGGGACAAATCTTGATAAGATACTACAGATAGGGTCACTTTCACTCGTGGCAAGACAGAATCCCCAAAGGGCGCCAACCGCAAACAGGCTAAAACTGACAACAAAAAGATAGAATACCGTCTCACCTTGAAGTTCTTCGCTGCTCCATAGCGCGATACCTATTATCAAAGCCATCACTAAAAAAATCACGTAGCGTGCATTTTTAAGTGTCACATAGTCACTGAAGCTCATCGATGGAGAATCTGCCTGATAACTTGCCGTTGGCAACAAGGGTTTTTCTGAACTCAGAGCTGAAGCAGAGATAAAGTCATCATCAATAAGTGGAGACGTGTTATCGATGGGAGAAATTCCAAATTCGTCAGGAGTTGTTTTTCGGCTCTTTTCAGAACTATCAGATTTCCATTTTTGAGTAGGAGACCGCGCTTTCTTTGCTTCGACAAGTATCAAAATCGTGTGATCACACTTAGGGCACTTTCGCTCTTTGCCAATATATTTTGATGGAACCGAGAGCTTAGTCTTACAGCTTGTGCATCTGATTTTGACAGGCATGATAGATTTCGTCTTTTTGAGTATGAAGCAAGCGGCAAGTCAAAAAAGAGTAGAAAGCTACATGGTACACACCCTGCTCAAGGGTTGCAACTGTTACATCCAATATAATTTATATGCATAATTTGTAACTGCCTGAAAGTTCGATTTTCTAGCTACAAAACAGAACAAAGGCCTTGCAGTAATGTTGCAAGACCTTCGTTTAACAGAGTAAAAATCATCCGGATTGAGCACTACGGCTGCAAGGCTTCGGCCACGCCTGGCAAGATATCTTTGCCGCTGGGAATTTCAACATTAGCCCCTACAAACGCATCGCCGATGGGTTCAAAACGACCGCCCAGGTGTTTGGCCAGAAAGGCTTCGGTGACCGCGTTAAAGGCGAATCTGTTTTCTGGCTTGGCGAACCCATGCCCTTCTTCAGGGAACAGTAGATAGGTCACTGGGATTTTCTTTTCATTCATCGCGGCCACAATCTGATCGGCTTCGGCCTGTTTGACGCGAGGGTCATTGGCCCCTTGCCCGATTAACAGCGGTCGCTGAATCTTCTCGACGAAGTTCAACGGAGAACGGCTTTCAAGGAAGGCCACGCCTTCTTCCGTGGTGTGATCGCCGACGCGGAACTTCATCACCGGCATAAAGGGCATCCAGTAAGGCGGCGGATTATTTAACAACGTGACCAAGCTAGAAGGACCAACGATATCGATTCCGCAGGTGAACTTCTCAGGCGTAAAGGTCAGCCCTACCAAAGTTGCATAGCCACCATAACTGCCGCCCATGATGGCGACTTTGTCTGGCTGAGCAATTCCGGCATCGATGGCCCAATCAACGGCGGTGATCAAGTCATCGTGCATTTTGCCGGCCCACTCTTGATTGGCCGCATTGATGAACTCTTTACCGAACCCGGTCGAACCTCGATAGTTGACCGAAAGCACCGCATAACCACGATTGGCCAATAGTTGGTGCATTGGGTTGTAGCCCCAACTATCACGCGCCCAAGGTCCGCCATGGACATCGAGTACCAACGGAAGCGGTGTACTTGTGTTCGTCGTTCCATCAGGGTTGCTACCTGGTGGAAGACTCAAGTAGCTAACCAAGTTAAGTCCATCATCCGTTTTAATCACGACCGAGTGCATTTTTACCAGCGGCAATTCTTCCAATTCTGGCTGACTTGAAAATAAGAACTCGGCCTTCTTTTCTTCACCACGATGATAAAGATAGAAATCAACCGGGCCATCGTCTCGCAAATAGGCGACGGTCCAAATTTTATCGTCTTGCGTGCGGCTGGTCAGTTGAATCTCGGCATCTTTCACGGTTTTCAGATAATCAAGATCGGCTTGAATCGATTCGTCTAGAATTTGCCACTCGCGGCGAGCATAAGTAAACGTGACCGCTTGAATTGTCTTTTCAGTTGGGTGCATAATCACGCCTGAGATATCGGCCTTGTCGTTTTCTGCAATCAGTATCTCCTCACCCGTTTCTAGGTTCAACGATTTAAAAGCGGCCGTGTCGCGGTCTCGGCTGTCGATCATGTAAGCCAGCTTGCCGGTTTTATCGAAGCCTGAAAGCCCGGTGGTCATTGCGTCCAACGGACCAACCTTCATGAACTCTTTCCAGTCTTGCTTGCCATCGACTTGTTCCGGAGAAAGATAAAGCTGACCGGCATCTGGTGTATAGGTTATTGCGAATCGAACTTGGTAATCATCATCGGTCATAAAGCCAGCGAAGCCAGGGTTCTCTTGCACTAACTCTCTTTCACCGGTTTCGATGTTGATCTTGTAGATGTCATGCAGTTGCGGATTACGCTCGTTGATGCCCACTAGAATTTCAGTCGGGAACTTATCACTCACCGAATCAATTTGGGCACGAATTCCTTTGATCGGCGTCAGGTCTTTGGTCTCGCCCGATTCTAAATTCACACAGTAGAGATGGAAATCTTCGTCGCCATCTTTGTCTTGTGTGTACAGCACATGGTTGCTGGTATAGGCCCAAAAGAAACTGCGAATGCCACGTTTGTCGTCGCCAGTAATTGCTTTGGCATCTTTGGCCAATGCTGCGGTCGTGCCAACCCAAATGTTTAACACGCCATCGACCGGAGCCAACAACGCCAACTTCGATCCATCAGGGCTAATCCTGGCTCTGGCCTTTTCAGGATTACCAAAAAACTTTTTACGAGGGATCAAAGGGATGTCGGACATGTCGTAGGCTTCCTTGCTGGCGGTTTCTGGTGCTTTAAACTTTTTCATCTCTTCAGCTTCTTTTTGCAGTTTCTCTGTAATACTACTACTGCTGTATTCCACTTTGTCGTTTGTGCCAAGGTTGGCAGGAGGTAATGTTTCTCCTTGTTCAACATCCTTAAGTGAGGCCGATGGGTTATTATCGGCCTGATCAGGCACACAGCCTGTGATGAGAAATAAGACCGCAATGATGCTAAGATTTCGTGCGAGATTCATGAGACTCCCTCCCTGTGGTTACGCTGATGGTTGATAGTTGGCAGCCTTTAAGATAGGCGATCCACTCTGATTCGCCAACACAAGGTTGACCAGAAAGAGAATAATTCAATGAATCACAAGAAAGGATTTGGCTTACCGCTTCGTGAAACACTCACACTCACAGATTTGCTGCTCGTCAGCCGACTTTTAAAGTTCGAAAAGATGAACCACCAAGGCACGAAGACACAAAGAAGAAAGAAAACAGAATGAATTATTTCTTTGCACCGGTTTGCTTAGCAGGTAACGTATTCCACTTAATAATAAACGATCTGTTCGTCTACTTTAAATTCATTGCACCAATACGGTATCATTAATAGTTCAGCCAGCCATTCCTAATCACCGCCCCTTTCATTGAAATCACATTGCCATGCCAGCGACTCTTGATGTTAGCACCACCTTACAACAACTGGTTCGTTTGCCGAGTGTGAACCCGATGGGGAAGCAAGTGCAGGGCGACATCTATTATGAACATCGAGTGACCGATTATTTGGAGTCACAGTTTCGAGAGTGGGACTTGCCGTTTGAACGTCAGGCCGTTTTTCCGCAGCGGGAAAATATCATTGCCTTGCTGCCTGGTGCGGTTGATCCCAAGCAAGGCGGCAAACTGTTGATGTTGGAAGTCCATCAAGACACCGTGCCAGTCGAAGGCATGACGATTGACCCTTTTGCGGCAGAGCTGAAAGATGGCCGCATCTATGGGCGAGGCTCATGCGATATCAAAGGAGGCATGGCGGTTTACTTGACGGTTTTTTCTCGCTTAATGCAACTGCCGGTCAATCAGCGACCTTCGATACTGCTGGCATGTTCGATCAATGAAGAGCATGGGTTCGATGGAGCCACGCAAATGGCGCAGTCTTTCAGTGATCAATCATCAACCATCATGCCCAGAAAACCAGACGCGGTGATCGTGGCCGAGCCAACCATGCTAGATGTTGTCGTCGCACACAAAGGCGTCATTCGCTGGGTCTGCCAAACGCACGGCAAAGCGGCCCATAGTAGTGATCCTTCGCAAGGCTGCAACGCCATTTACACGATGGCCGAGTGCGTACATCACTTGAAAGACTACGCCGAAAATGTACTGCCAACACATGCAGCCTATCCTCAACTCGGCAAACCCACGCTCAGTGTCGGCACCATCAGCGGCGGCATTAGTGTGAACACCGTACCTGATCAATGCGAGATTGAAATCGACTACCGCATGAACCCCGGCGGCGATCCACTGGCCGATAGAAAAGCAGTGATTGATTTTCTAGCATCGAAGCTGCCGGATGCCACCAAAGTTTCACACGGTCCACCGACGATCATTTCGCCCGGCTTATCCGCAGAAAAAAATCAAGACCTGGCCACCCAACTAATCAAAACGGCCAACGCCCAAGGGCACACATCAAAAGCAATCGGCGTACCCTACGGAACCGATGCCCCGGCGTTTGATTTGGTCGATGTCCCAACCGTAGTCTTCGGCCCCGGCTCAATCAACCAAGCCCACACCAAAGACGAATGGGTAGCAGTAGAGCAATTAGAAGCGGCGGTGGAAGTGGTGTATGAATTTTGTGTGGGGTTTGGTGAGTGAGCCTGTGGTGCTTAATTCATGAGTGCAATCAACCAAAATCATCCATTGGCTAAATTTTCCCAAAAACCCCTCTGCTGCGGTTGATTTGTCTAATGGATAAATTTTCAAGCCACTCTTGCTCAGGTGATTAGTTCGTGGTTGGTTTTTTGTGTTGTTGTAACTACCAATATCAAACGACTTACGGAAAGTCATATTATTGGCCATTGCGAGAGAGCCAAAATTTATCCATTGGACAAAAATACATCCATGGACAAATTCACAATCTGCGCGTTTCAAACCGGTGAAAACAGCCTGCTTTCCCCCCGTTGGAAATCAAATCCCGGGTAGCCCAGGTTGCTCGCAACCTGGGTCGACGCAGTCGACAATAGGTCGCAAACAGCGGCATGATTTGTCAAAAAACTGATCCATAACTCTGGTCCAGTTTACAAAACCAATGTAAGGCACGCCGGGTATTATTGCCTGGAAAGAGGTGACCCCAACCGCTTGCTGGTTCTTTAATCAAAACAGCAATGGAAACCCAAACCACACTTCACACTGGCACGCAAAAAGAGATGTTAATTGGTTGAGGATTCGTCAGTGTCACCCGTCGATATAAGTTATGTTCGAACACCTAACTTTCTTAAAACAGCCACACCAAAGTCCGTGTAATGAAATTCTATATTGTCAAAATTATTTCCATGAATACAACGTACAATTCCTTCTCTCTGTAATATGGATTCCGCCATAGAATATTTTAATCCATTTAGAGAAGCATCGGATCTTCCCTTAAACCCTATCGTGGTGCCAGATTTGTATAATATCTCAAGAGTGGAAGAATCCAACATGTCTATTGCTCTCTGCACTTTTAAACTCTTACATTGATCTATTTGTGTGCATGTATCTACGACCAGTTCTCCAATTTTATTCCGGGATTTTGATAGGTCCATACTGTCATAGCTGTGGATATTTATACCAGCTATGTCAAAATTTATATCTTGATTATCGGACCTTATCAGGATAGTCTCAGTAACTTGTTTAATTGCATGAGCCAACCCTACTTCGTACATTACATTACCATTACGTTGACCTTTCCACTTGCCCTCTCGGGATATTGAAATGTCCGCTAAGAAAATACGCGCATGAGCGATGCGGTCTAGTATTTCAGTGACGATAGAGCCTGATAGATTTGATGAATCTACTCTATATGCTATTAGATCAAGATCATTATCTTCTTCAATTGCAGGCTTTAATGCACGCTCCCAAATCGGTGTAAATTCATCATGAAAGGGCATAGCAATAAAGACTTCATTTCGAATCTCAGGCCGCCAATAAGTATCAAAATATTCTTTAGGGTACATTAATAATCCTTAGCTCTAACAGCTGTTAGACCGAGAAAATTCGGTGAAAAGTACAAGATTTTTGTAGTATAGTAGGATGGATGGTATCCGAGCGTATCTTATTCTATAAGACAAGTTCTTTGTGATGAATGTTCGATGTTGGAGGACTTTTTATTCTACACGATCCATTCTACACTTGATGCACCGTCCATTAACACCAAGCAATACCAATTCGCACTTCTATCAAGCCAACAGAATCCCAAAATGCAAAACCCAATCCCTCTCACCATCATCTCCGACTTCGCTTGTCCTTGGTGTTATATCGGCAAGCGGCGATTGGATGAGGCGATAGGGCAATTGCCTGAGCTGGATATCGTCATCGATTGGCAGCCTTTTCAACTTAACCCAGATATGCCTCGCGCAGGCATGAATCGTGCGGAATATTATCAGCAAAAGTTTGGTACCGAGGGCCGCCGGAATCTTTTTGAGACACTGGCCCAGGCCGGAGTAGAATCGGGGATCGTGTTTGGCAATGAACCTGAAGCCATTGCACCCAATACGCTTTCGGCACATGTGCTGATGGACTGGGCGAGTAGCGATGCAGGTAACGACACAAGTATCGACAGCCACGCACTCGCCGAAAAGCTCTTCCAGGCTCACCACGTTGCCTGCGAAAACATCGGCGACCACCAAGTGCTGTCGCGTATTTCTGGTGAAGTCGGAATGAATTCAACCGATGTACTGGCCAAGCTCAAAGCGGGCGAGGATGAAGACAAAGTGCAAACCCAGATCCAACAAGCAACAGCCCAAGGTATTTCCAGCGTGCCGTTTTATATTATTGGCGAGCAGTACGCCCTGCCAGGAGCCCAACCGGCAGAAAGTTTAGTATCCGCGTTTGAGCAAATGGTGATTCGGGATCATTAGCCTACTTTATTTCAAATTGCTCCATGAGCCAGGGTACTGCGTGATGGCCTTTGAAGTAATGTTCGGCTGGGTTGGTGTTTGATCGACGATAGTAGTCGGCGATATGGAGGCCGTTCATTACTGGTTCTAAGTCGTGGGGCCGTTTGGCAGGGTCGTCAAAACTTGGCATAAACCGCACATGAAAATTGTCTGGGGCTCCGCTTAACGCATATGCTCTTTTGACATCATCCAATGAATGTTTAACACCACCTTCTGTGGCGAGAACCGCGCGAGGTGCGGTGGCTGCTACCAAGTCAGGAAGATCGAACCACTTCCACAGGCCGCCCACGGTGTGCCACATTCCGCCAGTAAAATAAATCCGTTTCCCGTCCATGCTCGGTGCTAGACTGAGGTCTTGCTCGCGTTTCCCATGAACAAAATCGTTCAGAATCAGGGCCGATACATCTTCGTCCAATACAGCCAACGCCATTGCGGGTTCTGTGCCTAAGGAATGTCCGCAGAGGGCAATTCGCTTGGTGTCAACGTAGTCGAGCGTTTTGACCCATTGCAGCGTTTGGTATTTTTCAAAGGTAGACAGCCCTACAAAACTCCAACCCATGTAGAGCAGGTCACGGCTGAGTTTGTCTCGCGTTGCACCACCCAAGATCTTGCCGTCTTGTAGCAGCGATAATTCGCCACTGCCGGGGTGATCCATGGCAATGGCGATCATGCCCGCTTTGACAAACTCGAAGGCGATTCGATTCTTCTCTTCATGGGCCGCAACCTTGAGTTGAGGGTGAGCTTCAGGTTCATTGGCCAGGTATTCTTTGGTTCCGCTTGAGCCTGGAAAACAGAACACAACCGGTTTCGGCGATTTGCTGGATGTGCCTTCGGGAACTAACATCAGAATGGGAACCACACTTCCAGGTGCCGGGTAAATCTCCCACTTTTCCAGCGTGTAACCTTCTCTAGGTTTTGACCAAAGCTTCTTTGGGTCAGGTTGCGAAGGTACATCAGGAAACGCCATTAATTCGCGTAGCTTTGTCCGAACTTTTGATCGCCATGCTACAAATTCTGATTCAGTCAGCGAATCTGGCAGACTCAACTTGGGCGTTGTCATTCCAATATACTGATGAACGTATCCGAGCGAACTTTGAAAACGACCGTCCGGCCGTGTGCTTTCGTAATCTTTGACCGGGATGAGCTTGGGTTCCTCTGCGAATGCTGTCGCCTGTGCTAGGAGTAGTAGAACAAAACTTAACCAGGGCAGGCCCGCTAGGTTGAGAAAGTTGCAAGTTTGGGGTTGGGTTGTCATCATTTTTCAATCTCTACAATGGAGCGGTAGACGGGTGGGAACAGCAAGTCAGATATTAGAGTGGATAATTCAAAACCAAGCAACTATTCTCATTCATATTCTTCACCACGAAATGACTTGGAGGTTCATATTTATTTTTGGAACCTGATAGAGTAAAATCAACAATTCAAAGCGTATAAACCAACGCACACCACGTATAAACTAGGAGCAACAATCATGGCACGAGGCAGCAACGGCAGCCCGATTGCAATTATCATTATTCTCATCTTCATTCTGTTTATCCTGCCAACGTGCATCTGCGGCGGTCTGTTCGTTGTCGGTTTCGGGACAACGATGATGCAGTTCAATGATATTGAATACCAGGTAGACGAATTCGATGAGGAGGTTGAATACAGCGTGAAGGAGTTTACCGCTGATCTTGAAAGCCTTGATTCCGCAACTGAATTAGTGCCTGAAGCAGAAGGCAACGACAACCCTAGCGAACTAACGAACTTTCCTGAACCAGAAGAAGAGGGTTCGCTGCCTGAAGAGTAGCCAGACAGAGTGGATGAAATTTTTATTTTCATTCATATTCTTCACCACGAAAAACACCAAACCCACGAAAAGACTGATGTGAAATCGTTCGTGGTTTTTGTGTTTTTCGTGGCTAGCTCTTTTCTTTGATTTTTGTCAGTGTCACCCGTCGGTGACGAACGGTCTACCATTCCGATACGTCTAAGTGGTCTGGTGCACAGATATCGTGATGAACATTCAGTTCTCGGACAAGGGTGTTTAGTTGACCAC
>NVWB01000075.1 GCA_002733575.1 Blastopirellula sp.
ACACAATGATCGCCAGAAATCGCATCGTCCAACCGAGTCGGAAATAAAACCAACTGATCACGCCGCTCGCTTGATTTCGCCCAATTCATAAAATACAATTTCCTTTCCAACCAATCTACCAAATACTTCGCCAAAATTCGAGCCAATTAAATCAACACGCCGGTAAGCGAGGAGGAAGCTCAAATCGTAGCGGCTCCTCGCTTACGCTTCGCGATTGAGATTATTACTGTGCAAAGCAAATGGAAACCGGTCTAGCCTCTAATCGACTAGCGTCGACCCCGGCATCGTTTTGAATGAGTGTATTTGAAGTGGCTTGCGTTTTCCAAAACCGATGGCGCGGCTACCCAATTAAAAAAGTCTCCATGACTCAACCTGCATAGACTGCACTTGAAATCATGGAGACTTGAAAGAACTGAATTGTTGACTCGCTTACCAAGCTATTCGCCGGTTCCACCTTGCCAGTTGTTGGTTTGAAATGGCGAAGCGGGTAGACCAGCAGAGTTCACCAAGTTTGGGTTGGCCACTTTGTGCCAGCCGAAGCGAACGTGTTTCGGATGCTTTACCGATTTGGCGGCTACCACAACGCTGCTTCCATCCACTGTGGCCGTGGCGGAAACAAACTTTCCATCATCTCCAGCGATGGTGAATTCGTTTAGTGCTTCACCATCGCTCGATTTCAGACCTTCGGCTACATGGGCAAAGTTGATGCGAATTTTATTCCCTTCAACTTTGTGTGACTTGTAGAGCGGACCAGAGTAAACAATGTCTTTGTCGCCATACGTTTTGGCAAGCGCCCAGTAAGCGAGTCGGTTACCAACATCGACTTTGTTACGAGGGTGAATGTCGGCAATGTTATCGACCAAATCGGTCGTGACGACTAACCCAGTATTTGGCAGCTTAAGCGATGCGACCTGGGCTTCCCACAAAGCGGGCAATTGACCCTCTTCGTATCGACCCGACCAAGGTGCAATTTGCACCGACAGATAGGCCATTTCCTTATTGTTAAATGAAGTCCGCCAGCCTTGGATCAAGTCTTTCATTTTGCCTTCGTAAGCCAAACCGTTCTTTTGCAAGACATTACTCTCGCCTTGATACCAGATGGTTCCGCGTACGGCCACGGAAGTAATCGGGGCGATCATGCCGTTGTACATTCCACCTGAAGTTTCGCCTTTGATTGTCCAAGGCTCGATCCGTGATCCACCCCAGGAGCTATTGATCAATCCAATCGGCACGCCTAGCTCTTGATGTAATTTCAGACCGAAGTGATAAAGCACGCCAGAAAACTTCGGCACATTGGCAGGTGTGCAAGTTTTCCACTCGGCATTCACATCGTCAGCAGGATTCTTGTTTTGTATTTTGGGAATATGAAACAACCGAATCTGTGGATGATTGGCCGCCGCGATGGCCTCTTTGGCTCCGATGGTATTCGCAAGGTTCCATTCCATGTTCGATTGGCCTGACCCGATCCAGACTTCGCCAATCAAGATATCTTCCAGCACAATTTCGTTGTTCCCTTTGACGGTGATTGTGCGAGGCTTGCCATCAGCTTTTTGGGCCGTTAGTTGAACTTTCCATTTGCCATCAGGGGCCGTTTTGATGGTAACGACTTCTGATCCAAGCTGTACCGATACAACTTCTCCCGCGTCGGCCCAACCCCAGATATTCAGTGGCACATCGCGTTGCAGCACCATGTGGCTATCAACCACTGCTGGCAGTTTGACATCGGCCTGCAAGGCAGCCGCCAACGGAAACAGGAATGCCAATGAAAGTGTATGACGCAAAATAATCCGACGAAAGAGGACCAAATACATGATGATTCCTTAACGAGGTGAGTGCCCAGAGGCTGAATGAGAAGTGATCAATGCAAGGCGTGAGACCCATTATGATACCGCGAATTGAACGGAATTTCAAATGATTCAAGAAAGAAAATCTTTTAGAAGATCGAAATCCATTCTTTGAATCGATCTAAGCGAGATGGAGTCGGAGCCGGTTTTAATGGTTCTCTCACAGGCAGTTCCGCACTGCGGATGGCTGGTTTTTCTTGCTGCTGGGCCCATTGAGGATCTAGCTCAACATGATTTTTCACGTAGCGTGGCCAGTAACTATCGAGAATTTGGTGGCAATCGCCCACTGCGGCTTTGGAGTATCGATCAAAGGCGAGACTCAGCATTTTGTCCATTCCTTTTCGTTCAGCCGGTAACAAAAAGAAATCGGTGTAGAGTTCGACCGAGTCGATTAATACATCACCCCGCTCCATCAAGTCGACACCAATTTTCGCTTGTTTCATCCCTAAGGGTAAATTTAGGAAAGCATATTCTAATGTCTGCCAACTTTCGCCTGATGCAGGGCTCGTAATAAGATCGAGTTTACTGGTGCGATATTTGTTTTCACCATCGGCAGTCCCATCCAACACAATATACAATTTAGGCAGAATATTTGGCGTCTTATTTTTATAACGAATTTTGACTTTTAAACGACCGCTGGCAGGCACATCGAACAGTTCACTACGAATCCAAACAGGGTGGTTATTCGTACGAAGTTGCAAGGCCTGTTTCCCTTGAAACACATCGGTTTGCGATAGCGCAACTTGCGTCTCAGGCTGTTTACCAAAAGTCCAACCTGGGATTAATTGGTTGTCATCCAGTTCTTCAAACCCGGCATTCGGTAAATCAGGATTCGGTTCCAGATAATTTAAACTATGTAATCGATTGCGAAGCTCTTCGAGTTCTTTCTTTAAAGCGATGAGCTCTTCTCTGGTGAACTCGAGCTGGGACTGGCCTTCGACAATTTTCAATTGATTGCTCGATGCAGTGACCGCGACTAAATCATAAGGAGACAACGTGATGGTCCAGCGTGATTTTCCGGCAGGCGCTTGAGAAGCGGGCACTTTACTGCCACCCAGCGGAAGTAAGGTTACCGTTGTGGGAGACGAAAGGGTTAGTTTTATTGTCAGCGGCCAAGGCGTAGGATTAACAAAGTAGAGGTGCGAATTCTTCTGGTCATTCAATTGACGAACAACCGCTGGCTGAATGCCTGGAAACTGTAGGTCTTTGAAGTTTCCAGCGGGCAGGTTTTGCAAGGTGAAGAGCAAGTCGCGGGTCGCATCTTCGTGCCCTAGCGGAAGCATCCAGCCTCCTTGGAAGATTTCAGTCGCGTCCATATCAACAAGACTCTGCACCAAAGATTTTCGCGCCTCGCTCCCACCAGACGCATAATGCGTGGCCAACCAAGTAAAGTTTTCCTTAGAACCAATCGTGCTGGCCTGATCGAACTCTGCAAGCCGCAAAGTATCTGGCACAAAGAAGTGCATGGCCCCTCTTCTTTGATGCCCACGAACAGTACGATCTGAAGCCCGGTCGGCATTGAGCGATTCGTAGGCATAATAGTTTTCGGTATCACTTTGTGGCCGCTGGTAATTGGTACGCAACAAGCTAATGCGTGGATCATTCTCATACGCCGATTGATTCAGACCAATTTTTAATAGAGCCGCATCAAGGGTTACGGTTTGCGGCAAAGTGGGAACCATCTGCGACTGCCAATAGGGCCCTTGGAAACTATGTACCGTATTCAGGTAAAGCCGGGCTTTGTCTCCGGTGGTTTGCAAAGTGGCCGCAATGCGTCGATGGAGTTCGCTCAAGCGTTGGGCCCGCCAGTCAAGCCACTGGGACTGTTGCGTGTTGAGGATGTTCTTGGTGACCAGATCAAGGCGTGTCAACTCTTCAAATACGCGTTGTCCATCTTGCCCTGTTGCGATCAAATACTCCGACAGGCTCCGCCGATCCATTCCCCATTTCGGACCAGGCATTTGTCCATAGCCGTTGGAATCTAATTGCAAGGTCACCCCACCAAACGATTTGTGGTGTCCATAACGAGAAACAAGTTCCAAGATGACTTCGTGAATGGCGTCCTGCACTTCAGGCCGTAACGGGTTGTAATAGGCCGCTTTGCCGTTGGCGTGGCCAATTGATTCTAGTAAATGCTGCTGCTTGTCGTTGACTAAATCAACACTCTCGCCACTCTGTTGGAACAGCCGAAGTTGTTCTAATTTGGTCAGCGGGGTACTAAATTCAACCGCTGGAATTAACACCAAGCCAGCTTGATCGAATTGGCGAAAGAGCATCTCCAGAACGTCTTTTTTGACCGGATCGCGGCCATCGACAAAGAAGGTGCCTTTATCGTATTTGGGTGTCGAGGGAACTAAACGGCTAGGGTAAATCGTGCCACCATCACTGAGAACCGAAATCGAAGCACTGTTGTAACCCGATTGTCGCAAGTGCTTGACCATGCGTTGGCCGCCATCATAAAAAGTAATCCAATCTTCCAGGCTACGATTAGACACCCTGTTTAAATCTTCGCTGGCACTAAAGTTAGCAGGGAAAAGCGGCTTATCAAAATAGGCGACGGTCCGTCGATTGAACTTGGGCTCTGCAACTTTGTGATTGGGGCTACCCGCGAAAACACGAATTTTACCATACACGGCCTTGCCAGATTTATCGCGATTGGTCAGCAACACGAAAGGCGTTTCGCTCTTGGGCCAAAAAACAATTCGGTGCGTTTTAACCACGGAATCGCCGTTTAAGTTATCGGCCGAGACAACCAAACCGCTATCCAAACCAATCGGGGCAATTGCACCTGCGGCATTCGGTTGAACTACGCTTATTCCGAGAGTTTGTGAGACATCGCTAGGATATTCAATTTCTAGAATATGTGGCTGGCCAATGTCCTCGACCACCAATGGATAGGCATGCCAGCCCTCGGTATCGAGTTGGGTCCATTGCTGCGAGGCATGTTTCCAGGGAACACTTTTTTTATTGTGCAGTTCGGTTGGCTTGCCCTTTTGCAGCGGATTGTATTGTGAAATTCGAGAGATGGTGGACCACCAGCTAGGGTTAGCAGGATCAAATTCGACTACGAGTTCCGGAGGTTTTTCATCCGAGACATACGTTTGCTGAGGGTCAAGAACGACTAATTGAATATTCCGCTGATGAACCGGCTTGGGCGCAAAAACATAATTGGTCAGGCGAACTTCTGAGAGACTGGCAACCACATCATAAACTCCTTGCTCGCTGGGCAGAGGAATATCGAACGGTTCATTGATGATCAAATCCCCATTTTGTCCGATGGTCGCATTGATCGTTTTTTCCCACTTCTTTTGGTCGGTTCTTGATTTGACTAAGCGAACCTGAAACTGAACCGAGGTGCCTGCCACTAAACGACCGCGGTAGACATCGAAGTTGAGTTTGAAAATCTCGCCTGGTTCAAACACAAGATGATCGCGGGCGAAGATCGGGCGAATGATATCGCCTGGCGCTCGTCGAACCAGCAATAGATTGCCTTGATCGTCTAAGGCGGTGTTGAAGTTATCAGACAGCAGTTCGGCAATGGGAATGCTTAACTCTTCACCCGATGTTTGGTCGTCTGCATCTTGCAATTGAATTATTAAGTGTGCATCAGCCGGAGCCACAATATCAAGATCGAGCCCGTCGTAGACTCGGGGTGTTAAATGCTGAACGTAAATTTTGTTTTCAAACGGCTGAATCGCACGGGCTTCGTCTGCTTCCATGCCCAAGAGCTGATTTAATTTGAGTGTGCCACTAGTAAGCGAAATCTGACCTTTCCAAGACCGCATCTTGCCGCCACCCCAGGCCACTCGCAAGCGAAGTTTCAGAGGAAGCTTGACGACTTCGGCTAATTTTGTTTCTGAAGGTTCACTCGCTTCCGCAGAGCCAGAAGAGAGGCCGCTGAACGATGGAAACTGAGCGTAAAGAGGAGAATTGCTGTAACACAGAGCAGAGGCCATCGCGCACAACAACACAACAAATTGCTTTCGCAATATTTTGACGGCACCAGCAGACAATGCAAGCTGTGCCGAGAGACTTCCTTGTCTTTCGATGGGCAGCATTCGTAGTTTATATCTCAGGTAGACTTCCGTGTTTTCCTAAATAGATACAGGCTCGGATTATAAGCAAGCAGGCCAACCTAACACTAGAGCGATTATGAGAAACCTGCCAGGAAACGGTCTTTGAACAATTCTATTTAAGTGAATCACGAACGCACTGCTAGCAAATTGGGTAGCAGCGCCGACGATTCCGAAGTTGGCGCTGCCTCGGGATCAAACGTATTCGGAACGTCGCCGGTGCGCCCACTCAAAAAATACAACCGCGCAACTTCAAAATTAACGCTTCGCGCTTGGGATTACTTCTGCGCGGGAAAAAAAGAAAACACACAAACCTCTAATCGATTCGCGTCGTATACCATAGCGTGCGTCCTCTTGTCGACTTTGTCGACCCAGGTTGCGAGCAACCTGGGCTACCCAATCATTGCTCTGCTAGCAAGTTTTTGAATTGACCAAGAAAAGAAAAAACGAACCCAATTGATTTTGGGTTCGTTTTATTAAGTTTAAATGATGAAGTTTAGCTTAGGCGAGGAACTTTTGAATTCCTACCGGGACCAATTCTGGTGCTACATAGGCAGTAGGTTCTGGCGCTGGTTCCGCTGGTGCTGCCGCTGCTGGACCTGTTGGGACTTTCCATTGTGGCCATGGCCCGTAGCGTTGAAGTTCTGCGTACAACAAGACTGCACCAATGGTTAAAGAGAGGAAGGAAAACATCAACATCATTGTGTAGACATTGATACCTTGCTTCGCAGTTTTACCCGAGCTTTGTGGAGACATTGTCACCTTTCTTAATCAAGTCGTTACGATAGTTTTGCAAAATACGTCCGACTGAGCGATCAGGCGAAGTTTCTTCAATTTCAATCCTGCCGATATAGCTATCACCTCGATACACATCCAGGGTATTACCGATACGCAAGCCATCGTCTTTACCCAACGAGACTTCAACCAAGTCGTTCGCACCAATGTCGGTGACTTGACCATCTAGTTTTGGTGGAATGTTATCAACCGGAGTGTTTGCATCTTTACCAAAGGCAGTCAGAACGCGGGTAGCCATCGCCAATTGTTCGACAAGTTGTTTATGTCGTTCATTCAATCGGTCTTGCTCATTTTGATACTGTTGAATTTTGTCGGTCATCAAAACGGTCTGCGAAAACTGATTATCACGAACTGCTTGAGCTACTTTAATGTCTTTCCAAAGCGTATCGACTTCGTTTTTCAGGCCGATGTTTACTTCTGAGATTAGCTTCAACGTGGTCTGAGCTGCGGCTTCTGATACCACAAGTAGGCTATTTCGTTCATTCAAGCTAATTATCTCGTTATCCAATTGTTCTTTACGCCCTTGCAAAGCAGCCAAGGCTTGCCGACGAGCGGCTCGCTCATGTTCTAGCTTAACTCCAGTCGCTGCATTTTCAGCTTGATATATTTTAACCAGCAGTTGGGAATCAGCCAGTTTTTGTTCTAGCCCTGGAGTTGTACCATCGCCTTTGACGGCTTCGCGCCAGTCTTTATGCGTAGCGTAGACCATGACTGCGAAAGACATGAAGACAATACTCATAACGAAAATGAGCATTGTAAAAATTTTACCGATGAGCGTCATCTAACGACTCCTTATTGCCCGTGACTGATGAACCGATGGTAAGTGATGAACTTACGGTGATTCAAAGTCTCGCCTTATCTAAAGACGAAGTCGAAAAGGGTAATATTGTGAAAAGTAAACTGATTGCAAATGAGGATGAGGGTCTTGATTCAACGGCAAATGCCTGAACCGCGACGCCTCTTTCATCTCTGATTAATGCGATAGCAGTTTACCAGAAAACGAAAAACTCAAACTTAGTATAATTGTGAACTACTGAAAGTGTCAACAAATTTGACAATTAACTTTGGATGTTTAGGGAAGATGGACAAAAAACACCAAGATTCCCTATTAACCAGTCGTTCTTGCATTTAAGTATATTCCACAGAAGAGGTTGCGGCGCGAAAACAGGCCAAAAAAGTGGGGTTTCGCCCCAGATTGACCCTAGCAACCCTCACGATCACTATCTCAGTAAAACAGAACTTGGCCAATTCTTTTTAACAAATCCCAGAAATCAGCCCTTAATTGGCAGTCGATCTTCGCCAGTCGTAGATGAGTTGCAAGCAGGCGGCCCCAGAAAATAGCAGGCAGATGCCAGCAAACCAGTCGCCTGAAGCCAAATACCAAGAGGTTCGCTCAACCGGATCAACCGTTACTGGAATCACCGCAGTGGCCTGGCGTGGGCCTTGATTGACGATCTGGCCACTGGAATCAATCAAAGCTGAAAAGCCCGTGTTGGCTGCGATGACCATCGGCAGGCGATTTTCGACAGCACGAAATACGCCACAAGTGAGATGAAGATCAAGTATGCTCGATCCCCAAAACCAACCATCGTTCGACAGCGTGACTAACACATCAGGCGAATTGCCTGAGCTTGCCAGTGTATTAATTTGCCGCCGAATCAAATGCGGCACCGTGTTTTCAAAACAGATACAGGGTGACAATTTGACCGAGTTAATTTCAATTGTCTTCGGTGCAGTACCTGAACTCAGTCCCGTTGGGATAGGCATGACCTTGTACAGCCAAGGGAACCAATCTCCCAAGGGAACGTATTCGCCAAACAACACCGGGTGCATCTTATCGTATCGTTCGGCTATGCGGCCCTGCTGGTCAATGAATATTGCCGAGTTGAATATTTTTTCATGCCCTCGTTCATATCGTCTCGCCGAAGTTCCCAACAGCAGCGGAGTTTGCCAACGCTGGGTTGCCCAATAGTTGACTGTTGCCACAAAATATTTTTGGTTGTCTTTAATTAACGCGCGAAACTCTTCATCAGTGCCTCGATCGTAATTCTCTGGACTAGTGGCATTCTCACTGGCTTCCCACCAATTAATATCACCCGTGGTGGTTTCTGGCCACAAAATTAAATCGTACTTTTGACCGTTACTTACAGCATGATCAGTTAGCTGAATATATTGATTGATGGTACGCTCTGACTGCGTCTTATCGCCAAACTCGGTGTCAATCGAGCCTTGGATAATGGCAATGCTGATCGGCGGCTTGGTGCCAATCAGCTTTTCGGAAAGACGAAACTGTCCGTAACCCAGGGTAGCCAACAATACCAATCCCGCACAAATTGCAGATATCGTGCGTGTTCTTTTCGTTGCTTGATTGATTAATCGGATATCGGCACTTAGAAAACGATCAAACAGGTTGAGTTCCACCAACGCGGCCGCGGCCACCATCAGTACAAAACTGACCCCATAGGCCCCGACCAAGTCGGAGATTTGAATCAACGAAAGCCAAGTTACTTGCGTGTGTCCAAGCAGGGCCATCGAAAACCCGGTGGCCATATAGCCGCGAAACAGCTCTAACCCAACCCAAACCAAAGGAGCCGAAACTGTAACCGGAAGCTTCCAACGATGCACGGCCACGCGCGAAAACAATACAAACAACGGCAAGTACACCGCAAGATAGCCAGACAAAGCTGGCCACCCAAAACAGCGTGTGGCCCAATGTGCATTGCCCACGCCATACATCAGCAGCAGCCAGTGGACGAGTGAAGCTGCGTAAATCGTTCGATAGGAAAATTGGGGCAGTGTTTTTAACCGCACAATGGCAATCCAAAACACCGGAGCCAGCCAGGCCAATGGCCATAAGTTCAGCGGGGGAAAAGCGGCGTAGAGCAACAAACTACCGGCAAGGCACAGCAAAAACAAACGAGTGCGGCTGACTCGTAGGCGATCATTTTCAGAGGTGGTCGATTTAGACCCCGATTCAGTACGACTTGGTTTCAAAGGATTACTCGGTTAGATTTCACTCGATTAATATCGATGCAAGTGATTGATTGCCAATAAGCTCTCTAACTTACGAAGAAGACGCAATCGATACCAGAGCGAAATGACCGGTTTTCCAGACATATGGGGCAGAATCATGCATGATTCATTATTCCCGGTGTTTAAAGAATCAACGCATCCACTTCATCATCAACTGCATAAACGTGATCACCGCCCGGAAAATAAATCAAAACATCGGCATTTGTAAGCGATCCCAAATCGGCTGAGCCCTTCCAGTTGATGGGCGAAACAATCTTTTGATCTTCCTGTTGGATCAACTTGGCAGGAAATAACGTGGGCCGATTTCCGCGGTGGGTGAACTCTTGAGCCAACCGCGTCTTCACAGTGCCCAATGCTTGGTCACTGCGACCCAACAACTTCCCGATGGCTTGTCGGACAAAAAGTTCAAAGCAGACCATGCTACTTACGGGATTGCCGGGCAGCCCGAAGACTAAAGTTTTGCGGTCACCATGATCTTTCACACCAAACCAAATCGGTTTCCCTGGCTTGATACTTACTTTGTGGAACACTTGTTTCACGTCTTGGTCTGCCAATAGTTTGGGAACCAAATCGAGCACGCCGGCTGAAACTCCACCAGATAGCACCAGTACATCGTGCTGTAAGCCCTGGGTTATCAGAGATTTTAGTTCGGCCTCATCATCTCTGCCGATGCCTAAATAATGAACTTCGGCACCTACATTTTGTGCTTGGGCAGAGAGCATCGGCCCATTGCTGTTCCGAATAATTCCCGGCCCTGGCTTGATCTCAGGCGAAACCAGTTCGTTGCCAGTACACAACACGGCCAAGCTTGGGCGAGGCTGCACCAACACTTCAACGCGGCCGACTTCCGAGAGAATCCCAATTTCGATGGGGCGAATTAGTGTGCCTTTAGGAAGCACAACTTGGCCAGTTTTTAACGAAGTGGCCTGAAGCATAATGTTTTTACCGGCGACGATTGAAGCATCATTAATCGCTACCAATTCAGGGCTGTCATCGGCAACCGTAGTTCGCTCGATCATCACCACCGCGGTGGCACCTGTTGGAACTGGAGCACCTGTCATGATGCGAGTTGCTTCGCCAGAGCTTAATGCTTTGGTGGGAACTTGCCCGGCAGTGACTTCTTCGATGATTTTTAATTGTGCTTTGCCTTGCTGCAAATCTTCCGCCAGAATCGCATAGCCATCCATCATGGCTTTGTCGTGCGGAGGCGAGTCGATGTCGCTGCAAACGTCTTCAGCCAAGACCGTACCGAGTGACTGAGTCACCGCGATCTTAGTCGGAGCAAGTGGCGATGCTTGTGCGTCAATCAACTGCAACGCTTCTTCGATTAAAATCATCGGTTGGCTCTTTTAGCTAGAAACAGTGGCAGATGGAATTTGAATGAACCGCGAAAGTAAATCGGTGCCGGTTTCGCTGAGGAAGCTTTCAGGATGAAACTGCAAACCGATCATCGGATGCTCGCGATGCCGGATGCCCATGATTTCTTTGCGACCATCAGGCAGGAAAGTCCAGGCCGACATTTCAAATTCTTCAGGCAACGTATCGGCTTGAATCAACAGGCTGTGATAACGGGTTGCAATAAACGGGTTCGGCATTCCAGCAAACAGGCCCTGGTTATCGTGATGAATTTCATCGGTCTTGCCATGCATCAAACGTTCGGCCCGAACGATGGACGCCCCGAAGGCTTGGGCCATCGATTGATGCCCCAAGCAAACGCCCAAGATCGGCAACTTGCCGGCAAAGTGCTGAACTGCCTCGACTGAAATTCCTGCTTCATTCGGCGTGCAAGGGCCCGGCGAAACAATCAAATGCGAAGGCGCCAGTTCTTCGATCTGCTCTAGCGAGATCTTATCGTTACGATAAACCTGAATATCCAACTCAGGGTTGATCTCACCCAATCGCTGCACCAAGTTGTAAGTAAACGAATCGTAGTTATCGATGAGTAAGATCATCGTGTTCTTTCAATAATGAAATTGCTGTCATCTCTCTATGAAAAAACCCTCGGGGAGGCCGAGGGTTGATTTTACCTTTGTTCTTGTATTGGGTAAGACAAGTTAGCTGGCGTCATGTTCACGGCAATATGCGAGGATTTCATCGGTATCAGTGGGCAAGTCTCCAGCAGGTGCTTTCTCTTTAGCAGCAGGAGCCGCTTCTTCTACCACGGTTTCTTCAACGACTGCCTCTTCGACGACTGCTTCTTCAACAGCTTCAGGTGCCGCTGGTGTTTCTTCCACTTTGGGCTTGGCTGCTCCACCACGTGCGGCAGCTAGGATATCCGCAGTTGAACTCGGAGCAGCGGCCGGCTTTGCTTTTGCTGGCTCTGCTTTTTTGGCAGCGGCTGGCTTAGCAGCACCACCGCGTGCAGCGGCCAAGATATCGGCAGTTGAACTAGGTGCGGCCGCTTTCTTTTCAGCAGCCGGTTTGGCAGGGGCCGCTCCGCCCCGTGCGGCGGCTAGAATGTCGGCTGTGCTCGAAGATTTTTTAGGAGCCGCTGATTTTCCGGCGCGGGCTGCGGCCAGAATATCGGCCGTACCACCTGCGGCGGCTGGCTTGGCTTTTGCCGCAGCTTTCTTGGGTGCCGCTTTTTTGGCAGGCTTCTTCTTGGCAGCAGGCGCCGGTTCGGCCGGTTTATCGACTACTTTTAAGTAGTCGATATCGATATCGTACCAAGCCTCGTTATTGTAGGCATTGAATTCGACCAGGGCTCGACCGCTCATATTCACGGTACGCACTAGACCAGTCATTTCGCCAAAACGTGCAAGCTCTGGACGTTCACGGTCCACAACCACGTATTTGTCGGTATATTCAGTTTTCAGTTTTTCAATGTGTTCGAAAACCATTGGAGGCAAACTCTCGATTATCCACAAAGTGAAGGGGGATAAGAAGTTACAACATACAAGAGAGCATAAAACACTATTTTAGCCCTCTTCGGTATCTTGAGAAACGCTGTTAATGATACCCCGATACGATCCGTTGCGAAAGTCTCCCCAGCACCTGTTTTTTGAACTTGCGATAATTTGTTCGAAATCGCCTTTAAGTGCTTAGCATAGAACGCTTTAACATCGGGTAGCCCATCGGAATAAGGAGGAACTAGAGTAATTTCATCATCGCTATTCTGTTACGCAATCTTCTGTCCCAGAGGGACATTTTTTGTGGATAATCGGAACATCGAATTTAAAAATGCTCTAACGTGTCGACGAATTGCTCTGAATCTTTTGAGCCAACTGGGTGAACTTGGTACTTTCGGCACCATTGCCCAAATGCTTGTGCATGGTGGCCAGGTTGGCGTAAGGGACGAGTAGATTTTTTGTCGGAAAATTACTCTCTTCACTTGCTTTTTTCATAATTGCGGCACCCTGTTCGGTCAATTCAACGGCTTTGTCTTTGTTGCCTGATTCCCAGTAGGAGACGCCAAAGCTGACAAGTAATTCGCCTCGTTGGCCGGAATTGATTAGCTCCACTTTTTTGTGGGTCAGCCACGGCAGAGATTTTTCGTACCAACGCACGGCCTCTAAATGATCATTCTTGGCGACCGCATAAATTGAACCAATCCGTTGATGAAGATTTCCGGCTAATAAAATGTCTGCGACAGTCATCTCTCGATCTTCGGCCTGGGCTTCTAGCAGCACCGAAGCATCTCGAGCAATTCGTAAAGCCGAGTCATTCTCATCGCGGGATTGCTCAATAAAGACTGCCTGTGCGAGCGATTGCCCCATCTCCCACTGCAAGGTGCTTTGATACAAAGAGTCGTCGGTGCGTGAGATCAACTCTCGACCCAAGCTCAGAATGCTGTCCACGGTTTCGCCAGGATCGTATGATTGATCGTAATAGGAATAGGCCACGAGTGACTTTTGTAGTACACGCATCCGAAGTTCGCTGGATGCACCTTCTTGGGCGATCATGTCGTCGGCAAATACCTTGGCCCGTGAAAGCCATTTAGGTACCGTGATTTCTTTTTGTTCCCAGTCACCAGTGGCAATATCAACAGCCAGGGCCAAATGGGCATCGACCATAACTTGCTTTGCCGCTCTGCGAGTCTTCGTTTCGGAGCTTTGCAAGTTTTCGCCTGCTAAGCGAACTGCTTCAAGATGAAATTCCATGGCTTTGTCGGCAACCTCGGCAGGGCCGCCATGCAGTAAGTCGCCTAACAACAGCGAAGCTTTTGCACGTACTAGCGTAGGGAGCGTCTCGTCTTCGACAATCCGCCGGGTTGTGCCAACGGCTCGATCATAACTTCCCACTTCGGCAGCAAGCAGGGCAACCTGCAATCGATACTCGGGCAAGCTTCCAATGCCTGACGAGGCTTTTTGAGCCGCATCCAACGCTTTGGTATATTGGCCAGTCCGCAGCAAAATGTCGGATAGTTCTGACCAAGCTGCGGCATGATATTGTTCCATTGCCAGTATTTGGTTCAAGTCCTCTATTTTTTGTTGCATTTTAGAATTCGGGGTGGCCAGCGCTCGAATCATATAGCCTTCAGCACTAGGTTTGCTGAGGATAATGCTCTCGACCATATTCGATTTGGAACTTGCCGCGTAACTCAGTACGATGCCCTGTTCCGGGAAAACTTTTCCTAAGATCAGGCCTGATTCGTCTCGAACATCTGCCGGTCGAGCATTCTCTAGTTTCAGGAATTTCCCGATTTCATCGGGATAAATGGGTTTTTCAAGCACTGCAAAAATGGAATCGAGTTTGCCACTTTGAATTCCAAACTCAACACGCTGGAAATTCGGCAATTTATAGGAGTGAACTGTTTTGTTGCTCAGTTGATTCACATGCTCCGATTTTCCCCAGCGTGATTGGATCTCGACCAGAGTTGCTTTGCCGATTTGAAGTTGGTTCAGCATGAACTTCACTTCTTCAGGCTTGATCACAACCTTGGCTGGTGGCGAGGTCCGGGCAATTTTCGGCGTGTTCGATTCTGCTTTAGCGCTGTTCGCTGGAACAACTGCCGGAACTTTGCTGACTGGCTTGATGGTCTCGCCAGCTTTCGCCTTCGCTTCTAGAGGCACTACTTTTATTTTGGGAGGACTCTTTTTTGTGGTAAGTACAGGCATCGCTGTCGTAGTTTTATTCGGCTTTAAAGTGGGCGTAGAAAACCGAGAGGGATTGGTCGGAACTACGGCCGGGTTATCGACAACAGCCGGTTTATCTGCTGGAACCGGTTTGATAGCGGGCGCAGGTTGAACGACTGGCGTTGGCTTCTCTGTGGCCGTTTCACCGGCTGAAAATCGGCTAGCAGGCGTGCTACTAGAAAGCGTGGGCTTTGTAGGTGGTGAAGTGGTTGTTTTAACCGCCGATTTTAAAGGAGCGGTCGCCGTTGGTTTCTGGCCATCGTGAATCCGAAAAATCTTCAGCGGGTTTTCACTCTTTACAGCAGGTTTCGGCGTAGTGCTCTTTAGCGGAGTCGTGACACGCAATACGGCTCCACTGTTGGGCACGGGGGCCTCAGACAAAGTGGCTCTAGTCGATTGAGCCGCAGGCATCGGTTGACTACTAAATCGACTTCTCGCAGGCGATGTTGATTTTGTGCCAACCACAGGCACAGTAAAACGGCTTACAGGCACTGCCGGATTCACCAAATGCGCTGGCGCAGAAGTTGGAATGGAAGCAGCCGGGTTGATCAACGTATCGCCTTCGTTCACGACCAGACGAATTGGCTCGGCCGATAACATCATCGAAACAGCAAATACGAGAAAAGATGTCAGGAACATCATTCGCACGCGAAAGTCCGTTTTCGCTTGGAGCATGGCTTCTCATCGTCTTGTAAAAGGACAAAATCTTCGCAATCCGCAGTCGCTGCGCACCGCCTCTAGATCAAGGTCGCAAGAGTATAGCGATAACTTCAGATATGCCAACAGCAGTTTTATACTTGCTAGCATCCTTGTTTTATGAAACCGGGGGAGCGTCAAATAAGGGAACTAAAAGTTCGCGTTCCGAGTCTTTGCAAAAACCCAACTCAACCCGAATATTGTCACCCTGTGAAGACGAGGGATTTCTGGAAACTATGAAAGCAGTTGGAGCCCGTTATTCGTGAAAACTCGGCCTAGCGACTCTTGAAATGCCATGAAAAAAGCCAGTAGAATTCTACCGGCTTTTTCATCAACGATAAAAGATATCGATATTTAGATGCAAATCGGCTTGCAGCAAACAGGCACTTTCACGGTTTTGGGAACCATAGTGCAAACTGGCACTTTGATCTCTCGGGTTACTTGGTGAGGTTCCATGTCAAAATACTTCACAGTCCGCTCCTCTTCAACCGTTTTGTACGTTACCACCTTAATGGCCCGTTCGCGTTGTTCAGGCTTGCATTTACGAACTTTAATCTCTCGGGTCACGGTCTCTCGAACCATTTTGCAAACTTTGATCGTCACTTCTTTTTGCTCTGGTTTGAAGCAGCGAACTTTAATGGTACAAGGAATTCGTTCGGTCACTGGTTTCATGACTGTGCATGAAACTTCCTTCTTGACCATCTTGGGAATCCAAACCTTGCAAGTTTGCGGGCAACCACGGCGATCCACGTAACACTTTTCGCCCCATTCACCCTGGTCTTCACAAACGGTTCTGGTGATGGTTTCCGGCACCATTTTGCAAACGGTACGGAAACTTTCACGCGTTTCATAGTACGGCACCATCACGGTCTTCATACAAGTTCTTGTTTCATAAACTGGCTTACACACGCGCTGGCAAACAGTTTTTGTTTCGTAATAGGGCACCATCACGGTACACATGCGAGTCACTGTTTTTACTTCGGGAATTTGACGGCAAACCATGATCGTTTTGGTTTTGGCCACCGGCTTCATCACGGTACAAGTGACGGTGCGTGTTTCGTAGGTGGTCTGCGGAACCATCACGGTTTTTTCGCAGTACTGCACTTCGCATGGTCTACCACAACGACGACAAGCTTCGCTCAGCGAAGGTAGTAAGACGGAGAAAGTTAAGGCCAATAAGCCAAGAAATTTGTAGTGCATCGATGAATCCCCCACGATGTTGATAGTAAAGATTGAACTGTGTGCCCTTTGTTTTTGCCGACTTGGCTAAATACGCTAGCATCGTCTCTTGTCGATTCTAGTAGCTACACAGCATGGTTTAAATGATTCAATTACACACTTTAGGTAATTTAGTGAGAAAAATGAGTAAATTTAGCTTCCAGAGGGTTCGCATAGAAGACGAGGGCCTGAGTTACGCCTAAAATCGTAATCTGTTTCCCCTTATAGCATTAGCGATGGAATCTTTGAGAGTGCCTTCAAGTCATCGAAATCATATAGTCCACTTTTTGCCTGCACCTTTGGTGTTGGTATTGGGAATCATTGCGTCGATTGGTGGATATGCATTGATCGAGCGAGTAGAGATTTTAGAATCGAGCAGATTAGATCCCGCGGTTGCCAACCAACGGATATTGGAGGTTTCGCAAGAGTTTGAACAACTGACAGCCTCGCTTCAGTTGTTTCAGGATCAAGTCAAAAATATCGAGGTTCTTGATCAAGCGAGCTTTGGTCGACTAAGCCAATCTATCATGGAACAAATTCCGAGTGTCTCCTCCGTTGAATGGATTGAGCGTGTCTCGGAAGAGGACTTGCCCGATTTCCTAATACAAGTGGCGAAACAAGATGGGGCCTCGATGGAATTGATCCAATATGGCAAATACCAAGAGACCCTGCCCGAAATTAGATTGCAACATCATAACATCGTACGCTATCTAAACTCTCAACCGGGCCTTGAAAGATTACGAGGCTTAGATCGACAACTCAATGTGTTAGATAATGCGATCCGCAATAATCGAATCACGATTAGCAAATACCGAGACTACGCCTTGGCGAATTCAGCACGTCTGGCGAATGTGATGTTTGCCCCTTTGTATAATCAAAACGTCACGGACCTCTCTCCCGATGAAAGAGATGAACTTTGTACTGGATGTGTCGCGTTGACATTTGAGATTCATGAGTTCGCTTCGCTTGATCCAGAAATTCTTCCCCAGGTGGTAATCCAAGAACTGTCACTCAATCAAAAACCGGTGATGATGTTTTATCGTAGTTCTTATGAATTACTAACAGAAGATTCTGACAAAATCGATCTCGCAAATAATGTGCATCACTCTAGCACTGTCCAAATGTATCTCCGGAAATTCTGGATTGGGTGTTTAAATACACCTACACACCAAGACTCAGGCACAATTTGGCCCTGGACCATCTTATTTATCGGTTTGATCTGTACGTTCTTTTCTGCCGGAATCGTGGTGGCCAATTCGCGCCGGACGTCAATGATTGGCATAGAAGTCGAACAACAGACCCAACAGTTGAAGCAGGTCAATCAACAATTAGAAGCCGAAGTCGAAGAACGCCGGGTAATACACGAGCAACTAATCGAAGACAAAGTCTTCTTGCAGTATCTCCTCTCAGGCCACGAACGTGATCGACAACTGATTGCCTTCGAAATCCACGATGGTGTCGTCCAAGGTATGACAGCCGCGCTGATGTTCTTAGAATCTTCGCGAGGCAAACCACTGGCACAAATTGAAGAGACCGATCAGAAAGCGGCCAACCTGATTCGCAATAGCATTATTGAATCGCGACGCGTGATGAAAGGGTTGAGCCCTCCGCTATTAGAAGACATCGGTGTGATCGCCGCCCTCGATGGACTGGCTGGCGAACAGTCAACCGATGCGTGCATAATCAAGTTCACGCACGATGTGAAGTTCGACCGCCTGTTGCCACTTTTGGAATGTACGATCTATCGGATTGTGCAAGAAGGCATCACCAACATCGTTCGGCATAGCCAAGCCAGTGAAGCGGAAGTTCGATTAATCGAAAAAGATCATCAGTTGCATCTAACCATTCAAGACAACGGCACCGGCTTCGACCCACTGGCAGCCAACGGAGAAGGCTTCGGCATCAAAGGCATACAAGAACGGGCCAAATTATTTGATATGGAAGCCAAATTTCAGTCGACCCCAGATCAAGGGACAACCATCTCGGTTAGCTTTCCAACCCTGTCACCAGGGGCGGAGAAAATGTAAGTAGGCTCCTGTTCTATGAGGAGCTACTCTGTCGAATTATCTAATTATTACGCTTAGTTCAGCTTGAGTTAGATCTAGAACTCCAGTGCTACACTCCTTCTTCTATTGATTCACATACAGACCATCCGGGTAGTTCTGGTTGTTTGGATTATGACTCTAGGTTTTTACCAAAAAATATTGTGTGCGGCTGCACGCACGATCATTGTAGAAACCGCAATCTATATTTCAACACAACTTCACCCCTTAACTGGCTGATTAAAAAGTGTCTTGAAGGAGGCCTTTTTTCGACATGGCAAATTCAATCACACCATCCAAGCGAACATGGTACCATTTGTACTATTTGTACTATTTTCTTGCGGTATTCAATCTGCTGACGATCTCGGCAACGCTTTACCGGTCTTACTCGGTCCTTGGGGTTTACTCGGATTCTGTTGAAATCAACTCGGTATGGTCGGATCGTGTTAGTCGGTATACGAGACTGAATGAATTAGCAGCGGCAGTGAATGCACCAGGAAATAATGTCTTCGATTCAGGTGATATTATTGCTGAGCGGCATCGTCTAGACGAGGCGTATCAGGCATTTCGACAGGGCACAGCGACTGCTCGTCTTGCGCTTGGACAAGAGAGTGCTACCCAATCAACGCACGGTCTGCTTCAACAACTCGTTCAAATCGACCAACAAGTTGGACTGATCTATCAAGAAGCCATCTCGGTTTTCACGGAACTAGAAAATAACCGAGATGATACCGCAGGCGTGCGTATGGCCGAAATGGACCGTTGTTTTTCAAAGTCACTGGGAATGATTGGGGGCTTATGTGAATCAGTTCGAGAAATTCAATCGACCCGATTTGAAGCAGAGGCAGCCCAGGCACAATGGCTTAGTAAACTGGAGTTGATGATAGCTGGTGCTGTTTGCTTTATTCTGTGTGTCGTCACATGGTACGGCTATAAGATGTCAAACTTCATGTGTCAGAACGAAAACCAGGCCAGATTAGACAAACAGCGTGCTGAAGAAATCCTCGAACAGTTGCGAGCCTCTGAGCAAAAGAGTCGTATTTTGCTCAATGGTTCACCCGTTTGCAATAAGATTATTGACCTCGACTCGCGGTTACAGTTCATGAGTGCGGCGGGTGTCAAGC
>NVWB01000076.1 GCA_002733575.1 Blastopirellula sp.
ATCGACACTACCACGACCACGTAGCGGTTTTACAACCAACTTGAATTCACCCGACTTGCCTTTGACCCAGTGCATGCGATGGGTACTTGGTTCGTTGTGCAATTTGACAGGCGTCCAAGGCTTCGTGCGGTCTTCGCCAGGGCTCAGATAAAATACCGCCCCATCTTTGATCGATTCACGATAATTCCACTGCCCCCCAACGGCAATTTCGCACTTGCCATCTCCATCAATGTCTCTGGCAGTAATGCAGACATTGTCTCGTTGGGTAAGATCCGTCGCGATAATATGCTTCGTCCAACTAGGGTTCTGATACCACTGAATGGTCTTTTTGTCAGCCAACACAATATCCGTCTTGCCATCGCCATCCACATCGGCCATTTGCAAACCATAACCGATTTCAATTTTATCGATCTCGACCGCTTTCCATTTGAATTCAGGAATTGGCTCGGCATAAAGTGTCGATGTGCAACAGACGAGTAAGATCAAGATGCTAGATATTTTCAGCATTGCATTTCTTCCGAATTAATAGCGAATAATAAAGAATAATGAGACTGTTCAACAATTTAAACTAACAGAGTTCATGGTCACAATCAACAAGCTTCCAATATCTTGGCGAATTACCGGCCCTATCTCAAACGATGATGCGAATGGAGTTCGCTTTGGCCTGTTTATCAAGTCCTTATAGGGGAAATCGAGTTTCCGGTGGAATTGACGTCGTGTTTTTTTACACGTCATCTGTTTCAAGATCACTCTCTGTCGTTATTTTTGAATTGGAATCATCAGAAGAAAGATGGTTTTCAATGACGGGCACAGGGGCAACTGGTGTGTTATTCGACCCCGTTTCTGGAACTGAAACAATGCTGGATGCAGCAGGAATTTCTGGTGATGGAGTTTCCGAAGTATTGGAAGACCCGTCTTCTATCGATGCCGATGGAATTGTATCAGATTCCATCGAATCAGTTCTTTTTAGCTTTGGAGCTGCTGGTTGCCATTCTTTCAGGTATTGAACTACATCTCCATAGAATTCATCAAGAGTATCGAGAACTGAATCAACAAATGAACGTTTTCCAGTCGAACGCTTGAGACCCATTGGGCGTGCGAGTGACACCGAAAATGAAGCGATCTCTCGATTGTCAACAGGGACAAGAAGAGTTTGGTTGTTCCGAACAGCACCTAGTAATTCAGACATTGATGACCTAGAACGCTGTCCCCAGCTATCTAATCTTACGGAAGGTGAAGTTGACTTTAATTGTCGAAGAAGCCAATTGATTTTTGTCGAAGCTCGCCCTGTTTTGGGGGCGTCTACAGTAATTGAGGCAACAACTTGTTGAGCTCGAAGATCTACTGTAACTACAATATCACTGACGGTATTGGGGATTCGGATAGCACCCGGCATCACGCCTTTAGTTACCATCGCATCGACGATGTTCGCTATCCGAATTGAAATATCGTTGCGTTCTTTTTTAGCAAGAACCTCTTGGACATCAGCACCTAACTTTCTTCCTAAACGCAGTACCGCAAACGAAACAAGTTCCTCCCATTTTCCTGCAACCTCGATTGCTTTCTTGTCTGAGTCACGAAGAGTGCCGTGTTTGACTGCATCACGAACTCCGACCCAGTGTTCACCCATATCGCAAAAATCAATTGAGCCTGCATTAGGATGCTGTAAATATCGAATCAATTCTTCTAGAATCCATGCCTGGTCAGGGTCTGCGATGCCGTGGTGAGATTTTTGCAGAACTGCTTCTGTTAATACACGGGACCATGAAATATGGTGAAGATCGACTTTTCTTAATTTGCGTTTATCAACATCAACAGGATGTTCCCCGGGAATTTTTGCGATTTGATTTGAGATCGTGATTACACAATCGAACCCTTGCTCTTTAGCTAAATCTAGATAGGACTCAATCTGATCTTGTTTAAGATCAGAATTGCCTGTTTTCACCTCAACTAGAGCAGTCCAAGATCGCTTTCCACGAGTAATTTGAATGAGTCCATCTGGGCGAACAATCCGTCCATCTGCCAGTTCAAATTGAACTTCTATGAATGTTTGCAACTGGCCTTTGTGCCCACCAAACGGCTTTGTGAATGCTATACCAAATTCATCCACTGCTGATAATACTGCTAAAAGTGCTGATGTAGCTCGTCTCTCCTGTTCATCAGCATTACGAATACCAGAAACAGGAATCAATCTCGCTGGTTCCCATGTTGGACCTTCAGATTCAATTGGCATTCATCGTACTCCTGATATTGCGGTGTTAAATGTTTTTCTTTACAAGCTAATAGTTTACTTTGGATTGCCTAAATCCACTCTTGAGGCAGTCTACCTGCACTACAATAGAGTTGCAATCCCTAGGAGGAATGTTGCCGATAGCGACAAATTAATTTATAGTTCAAAAACTGTTAGATTTACAGAACGAGTGATTCACGTGCATTTGAATCGAGTTTGAAAACTCCAAACAAGTATAGTAGACTTACTCACCCGTTCACTTTTCCTCTCTTTCCTATTGTCCTCATATAAATTGACATTTCCCATGTTATTCAAATCAAAAACTGTATCCAATTTGTTTTCCTTCGCTTTACTTAGTTTGGCTTCCACTCCACTGTTTTCTGCTGAGAATTACTCTGAGTACCCTGGCACGAAAGGGAACGGCGATTTTGTGATTGGGCCTGAGTATCAGATTGATCCTGACCTTACCGACCAGGGCAATCCGAAAGGGCAATTGTTTCAGTTTTCGATGCGACTGGCAGACAGCAAAATCTTTCGTGGGGATGATTCGACTCTCGATTCTAAAAAGCCTGTGCGTGAAGAGCGGAAGATTTTTGTTTACATACCGGCCGCTTATAAAGATGGCACCAAGGCACCGATTCTTGTCACCCATGATGGCCCGAGTCGTTTGGATTTGGTGCGGCACGCATTAGACAATTTGACGATTTCTAAGAATCCTGATCGCAAGCTGCCTGCGTTCATTGCAATCTCTGTACAAAACGGTGGCAACGATAGCTACGGCAGTCAACGTGGTCTTGAGTACGACACCATGTCAGGTCGCTTGGCTCTGTTTATCAACGACGAAGTCTTGCCCGCAGTCCTCAATAATGCGGAGATCAAAGCCGCGTACCCTAACATTGCGTTCACTGAAAATCCTTGGGGCAAGGCCACCATGGGTTGCAGTTCAGGCGGAGCGGCCGCTTTGACGATGGGCTGGTTTCGACCCGACTTATTTCGACGTTTGATCACCTACTCTGGCACATTCGTAGATCAACAAGATCATGATGCGGCAGAAGAGAAGGAATACCCGCTGGGTGCCTGGGAATATCATTCCAGTTTAAAACTGATTGAAAACAGCGAAAAGAAGCCGCTGCGAATCTTCACCCATGTATCTGAGAACGACAATCGCTCTAAAGACGCAGAAGAGACCTATCACAACTGGGTCATGGCCAACCGACGTACCGCAGCGGCCCTCAAAGCAAAGGGCTATGACTATCGTTTTGTGTACAGCCAAGCAACTCGTCATTGTGATCGCAAAGTGTTCGAGCAAACATTAGCCGATACACTCGTTTGGACTTGGCGAGGTTATGAGGCGGAGTGAGTTCACCTTGTTTTCAGCAGTTAAATAAGGTTTTTCTTATCAGAAAGCATATTATGAGATCGATAAAATCAACCGTTGCTTCGCTTATTCTGTTGGCCATATTTCAGGGTGCAACGCATGCGGCCCAGCGTCCTAATATCTTGTTTGCCATTGCGGACGACATGTCGCATGCCAGTGCTTATGGATATAAGTTTCTTGATACGCCTAATTTTGATAGGGTGGCCAGGGATGGCATTCTGTTTAATCGTGCCTATACACCCAGCAGTAAATGTGCTCCATCGCGTTCGGTAATTATCACCGGTAGAAACCCGTGGCAGTTAGAAGAAGCGGCCAATCATCAGCCGTACTTTCCTGCCAAGTTTAAAAGTGTGGTCGAGTCTCTAGGTGAACAGGGTTACTTCACCGGATTTACCGGAAAGGGTTGGGGGCCAGGCAACGCGGGTGATCGAGAATTAACTGGAACAGATTATAGTCAAATCAAAGTAAAATCGACACCGGCTTCTGGCATCAACAAGATCGATTATGCGGCCAACTTTGATCAGTTCCTCAAACAAAAACCAAATGATCGGCCCTTCTTCTTTTGGTATGGCTGTAAAGAACCACATCGCGGTTATGAATATCAATCGGGTCAGAAACTTGGCAAGAAAATTAGTGACCTCGATTTTTCACCCAAGTTTTGGGGAGATGACGAACGAGTTCAGAATGACATTCTTGATTATGCGGTAGAAGTCGAATACTTTGACATGCACTTAGGGCGAATACTCAAGTCTATCGAAGCAGCGGGTGAGTTGGACAATACGATTGTGATTGTCACTTCAGATAATGGAATGCCGTTTCCGCGATTCAAAGGGCACCCTTACGAACATTCAACCCATCTTCCGTTGACCATCATGTGGAATGGAAAAATCAAACAACCTGGCCGCCAGAGCGATGCTTTTGTAAGCTTTATCGATTTTGCGCCAACATTTCTTCAAATTGCAGGTGTCTCTCAGAAAAAGAGCGGGCTGCAATCGATTCAAGGTGCCAGCCTGTTTGATGTCTTTGCAGGCAAACCTAACAACCGAAATCGATTACTCACAGGCAGAGAACGCAACGACATTGGTCGCCCCCATGAGCAAGGCTACCCTGTGCGAAGTCTCCACCAAGGCAACTTTGTTTACATGCACAATTTTGAACCGACGCGTTGGCCGTGTGGAAACCCTGAGACTGGCTATCGAGATACCGATGGCAGCCCAACAAAGACTTTTACTTTAACACAAGGGGCTGGATCGTTTGAATACGAAAAGTGTTATGGAATACGTCCGCGTGAAGAGTTGTATAATTTAGAGACGGACCCTGAGTGCGTATCAAATCTCGCAAATTTAGCCATGTATGCATTCATGAAAGAAGCGATGAAATCGGAGCTATTCGCCGAATTAAAAAAACAGGGCGATCCTAGAATGCTGGGAAACGGATCTGTTTTTGACAAGTACACACATAGCAAACAAGCTGGCTATTACGAAAAGTTCATGGCGAATCAAAAAAAGAAAACGCCGGCAAAAAGTTCAAAGTAAGCACCTTGCCAAGAGTTCACCGAGAAGTGTTAATATCTTCGAGTCTTTCGCTGGGCAGTTTGCATTGCTTGAAGTTGCCATCACAAGAGTTCAAAAACATGCCCACGCGAAAGCGCGAGGGCATGGCACCCAGCTTTTTGCTTTTTCTAATAGCTTATGTTTCTTGGTTGATCTCAACCCTTGGCCGCTTGCTGCTCCTTACGTCGTCGACGAGCTGCACCTGCTCCCATGCACAATGCCCCGATGCCGAAGATGGCGAGAGAGGTGGGTTCTGGGGTTGATTCAACCGACGTGCCATCGAGTGTTATTTCAGCGATGCTAAAACTATTGTGGGCGTTTAAATTAGAATTAAAACCGCTCAGTTTCAACTGGTTGGTAACAAGACCATCTAGAGATGAGCCGGTAAAGTCAACGAAGTCATCAGCGAATCTAAAGTCTACATTGATACCTTGAGGACTGGTAATAAAATTCTCTGTGCTAGATCCGATAGTTACATCTAGCCCAGCGAGTTCACCTGGTACGAAGTTAGAAAGGAAATCCCCGCCAGAGATTAAGAGGCTGTTTAGAGAGTAATAATCATCGAGATATAAAGTGATAACGGGTGATGAGTCGAGAGGATAATTAAATAATTGGGTTGTATCAACGTCTACTTCGATGACGCCATTATTTAATGTGCCAGAGCCTCCTGTATAGTTGGCAACATCACCGCTAACAGGTGTAATTGCCCCCGAATAGGTATGAGCCCAATCGCCAGTCCCTGATATATATGTATTGTCGATATCATACCCTGTTATTACAACAGGTCCTGCACTTAAAATGCCTGTAGACATCACTACTGCGCACGCTACCGCAAATTGTATCTTTTTCATTTGCTTTCTCTCTTTAAGAGGTCTAAATAAAACACGATTCCGCAGTCGAATGATTAGAGCGGGGAATCTTTTGAATTGTTGAATGATTACTGGGTCTGAATTATCAGGCACCTTGCAAAATTTGAAACGAATAATAAACAACTCCGGCCTCAAGCATCCATCAGCCCGATTTTGCGTGAGACCGAGAGTTATTCAGCGGTCGTTGTTGGTTGATCCCCCGGGCAGCGGTCGCGGGTTTCTAACAACTTATGTCTCTTGGTTGAACTCAAGAATTGGCGGCTAGTTTCTCTTTACGTCGTCGCCGTGCTGCACCTGCCCCCATGCACAATGCCCCGATGCCGAAGATGGCGAGTGAGGTGGGTTCTGGGGTGACTTCGGTAGTGCCATCGAGTGTTATTTCAGCGATACTAAATCCGTTAGTATCTAAATAGCTAGATTTAAAATTGCTCAGTGTTAGCTGGTTTGTCACAAGGCCATTTAGAGATGAACCAGTTAGGTCAACAAAGTCATCAGCAAACCCACTGGATGCTGAAAAACCCTGGCCAATCGTCGAGAAGGTCTCCGTTGTAGATCCGATGGTAATATCCAGTTCAAAAAGAATGCCTGGAAGGCTATTACCACTAAAATCCCCACCAGAGATTAGGAGACTGTTTAGTGAGTAAAAATCATCGAAATTAAGTGTTATCACTGGCGATGAATCAGAAGGGTAATTAAATATATGGGTTGTTTGGGGTGTCGTTTCAACTGTGCCATTATTTAACGTGCCAGAGCCTCCCGAATAATTAGCGAATCCACCACCAATAGGTGTAATTGTACCAGTGTATGTATGTCCCCAACCACCAGCTCCTGAAATGTTTGCACCTTCTATATCATAACTCGTTATTATTACAGGCCCTGCACTTACGATGCCTGTAAACATCACCGCCAGGCACGCTATTACAATTTGTATCTTTCTCATTAGTTTTCTCTCTTTAAAATATCTTGATTAATAAAACACGATTCCGCTGTCGAATAATTAGAACGGGGAATCTTTTGAATCGACGAATTTCTGTATTGGCTGTTGGGTCTTTCTTCCTCTTCTGGGTCTGAATTATCGGGGGGATTTCATAACATTTAATCAATAACAAACAACTCCGGCCTCACGCATCCATCAGCCCGACTTTGCGTGAGACCAGGAGTTGTTCAAGATTGTGACCGCTAATGCCACCGGGCAGCGGTCGTGGGTTTAGCAGATGCTATTTGTCGGACGGTCTATCTTGCGTATCAAACGCACCACTTCATCGTGTTCATCAATGAGCGTGTGGCATTTTGGACAACGGGCCGATTTTGTCTCTATTTCTCTTTTAACCGCAGCAATGTTCCGGCAGCTTTTACAGCGATAATGCTTGAGTTTCTTGATCATTGAGTTGCTTCTTTGTTCCACTGAGTTGTATGCTATAATGAAAAAACAATTACCTCGGCGCGCAAAGTGAGCGTTCGAGCGTAATGTCAGGCCGGTAAACTGGGTGTTTGGCGATACTTGTTTACCGGCCGCTTTTTATTGTTGTTACTTCGTTGGTTAGTTTTCTGGGGGTGTGGGCTCCTTTGAATCTTTCGCTTGATTAATCAACGCTTCCGCTTCTTTGCGAAGCAGTTCCAATGTTAGCTTGCGGTTCCAAACAGGCGAGTCTTCTAGTTCTTTGGTAGCCGCGTCGTTAGCGGTTTGTAGCTGATCTTGTGCGGCCTGTTTGTGGCCCAAGTGATGTTCAGTCATGGCGAGGAAGTAGCGGATGTAGTTTGAAGAAATCATTACTGATTCACCTGCCGCGAGGGCTTTTTCTAGTTCGACCTTTGCCGCACCATACTGACCGGCACGCATTAGAATTGTGCCGAGGTCATTGAGATACTGTTTGTTGTTCGGTTCTTTCGCTACTATGTGACGTGCAAGTCTGATTGCCGGGGCGTAGTCTTCAATGGCATTCGGAGCCAACCCACATGTCCAGACGGTGGAGTGGATTGCCAGTGGTTCGTCCGAATCGGCGAAGGTAGTTAGCATTTTCTGGCATGTCTGCTGATATCGCTTGGTGTCTCTAGCAGCGTGAAGTAAGCCTGCGTGATAGTAGACTTTGCGATCCCAATCACGACCTTGCTCCATCAATCGAATCGCAATTTCTGAGGCTTTTAAGAAATCACCTGAACTCAATAAGGTGTTCCACTGATCAACCAGTCGGCTATGCAATTGCTCTTGGAAGCTACTTGATTTAGCAAGTGCATGGCCATTGGTTGCATCCCAAACGTGGAATTTCCCCGTTGCATCCTTTGCCCCCAATATCTGTCCATCAGGCGACCATTCAACATGTTCTACAGCAGCATCTACTTTAAATCTCAAGAGAACTTCCCCAGACTCAATATCCCAAACCGCAACGGTTCGATCTTTGCTGCCAGACGCGATTCGTGAATTATCAGGATGCCAGCTCAGTGATGTGACATCGATACGATGAATACTCTGATGAGATAGTTTACGATGCGTTTGAGTGTCAAAGATTTCGCATAATCCATCGACCGTGCCAGCTACAATCCGTGATGAATCAGGGCTCCATGCTATTGAACTAGCACGAACACGATTCTTCCCAACTTGTAATGCAGTGAGCTTTTCCCCGGTACTCGCATTAAACAAATGTAGCCATCCTGCATACTGCAAGTATTCATTATCATCGGACCACGTGCTTGCTCCCGTCGCTGCGATCATTGTATTATCAGGCGACCAAGCAACATGATTTATTAAGACGAGTTCATCGTCTCCGAGAATCTTTTTCGTTCCGTCTTTGATAGAGCAAAGCACAAGATTTGAATAATGATTGTCAAGGCGATAAATAAATTCACTCGTGTTAGGATTAGACCAAGCTTGCAAATAACTGATCTGCTTCTCGGCCTCGACAGTCTTCTTGACGAAACTCCCGCTCTCATTTGATAGAGCGACATCAAAGGTATTTTTTGTTTTTGGTGCTGGGTAAGACAAAGCAAAATTATTTGCGCGAAGATACCACGCATTATCAGAAGGCATTTGTATCGTTCGCTGGGTTTCGCCTGTACGCGGATTGATGTCAATTATTTGACCATCGAAAGACGTTCGGATCAGGTTATCTGAAGTCCAAGCAAATAAATTCTTGGAAGCGTTGCCACCTATTGTGAATCCATACTTCGGTTGATCTGCTTTAATGGGCCAAATATTGACTAGTCCATCATATCCAGAAGACGCAACACGATCAGAGTCTGGATGCCAAGAGAGAGAGTTGACTATCCCTTTGTGTCCAGAGTAGGAATTGATCATCGACCAATCATCAGTCTTCCACAGTTTAACCAGACCATCATTACTGCACGATGCAATATTCTTCCCGTTTGGGCTCCAGCGAACATCATTGACGGCTCCAAAGTGGGCGTCAAATCGCATTATCTCAGTTTTCTGATCAACGTCCAGAATCACAATCTTACCGGCATTCGTTCCCACAGCTAGAAGATTCTTAGTTTGATGCCAACCAATGGCATTTAAACCTGGAATTGGGAACACGAATTTTTGATGCAGCGTTTCAGAATCTACGATCCCTGGTTTTCCCAAAAGGTTAAGGGCAATTAAAGTCCCATCATAATTCCACTCCGCTTCTTCGTACCCCTGATTTTTCTTACCTGTTACGTGAACTTTCCAGTCGTTTCCAACTCTTTTCCAAATGACAAAATTGGTCCCATCTTGCCATGGCAATGGTCTTGATGCCTGGATCCCGGTGGCAAGAATGTGACTGCCATCATGGTTCCAGCGAATCGATCTGTGACTGCCTGAACTACCCTTGAGCTCTACAATCTTGTTCGTTGTCGCATCCCAAATCCTTAGAGAACAATCGCCTGAAACACTTCCCCAGGCCAATTGTTGGCCGTTGGGATGCCAATCAATGCCCATTTTTAGAGTTGTCCCCTGAGGAAACTTTTGCAGCAGTTCTCCGGTTTCCGCGTCCCAAATGCTTGCACCACCTGAAATCCACCCGCTTGTTGCGATACGTTTCCCATCGGGGCTTCAGTCGAGGTGAGGGACATTACCCCTACTGGCTTGCCAAGATAGCAGGCTTTGATTCGCGTGATCGAGCAAGTAGTACCATTCCCAGGATCGTAAATCGTTGTTCTGATCAGTCGGATACTGTCGGAGAAGTAGATCGAGAGCATTTGCTTCTGCGTCAGAACGAATTTCCGCATCTGCTAAACGGATATCGGAAACGTACAACGCCCGTTCTGCTTTCTGCTGAGAGGCTCGTGCAGATTTCTTCGCTTGCTTTTCTCGCAGGGCAAGAGTGATAGCATTGTTCTTTTCTGTCAAAGCTTTCGTTTCAGATTCTTCTGCACTGGTAGCCGCTTTGTCGGCTTTGATGGCATACGAGACACTTCCGCCGATTCCTGCCAACAAGGTGACCAACACTAGTGCAGATGTGGTCAACAGGGCTTTGTGCCTGCGTACGCTCTTTTGCAGACGATAACCAAACGAGGGAGTACAAGCCTCGACCGGCTCGTCATCTAAATACCGCTGCACATCAGCGGCAAAACTGCTGGCCGATTCATAGCGGCGGTTGCGGTCCTTTTCGAGGGCCCGCATGACGATCCAGTCGAGTTCACCACGGAGTTCGCCACACAGCTTTCGAGGATCACCGTGACGGTTTTCGGCCACGGTCGACAGGGCTTGGGCTTGCAGGGTACTGATGGCGGCACTAGGGCGTTGAGGTTCGTCTTCGCGGATGACGCGGCGGAACTCATCGAAGCCGGATTGTTTTATAATCTCCCGATCAAAGGGCGTTTTTCCCGTTAGCAGTTCATACAGCAGCACGCCGAGCGAATAGACATCGCTGCGAGTATCGATATCGAGCGTATCCATGCTGACTTGCTCAGGGCTCATGTAGAGTGGCGTGCCGACCATTTGTGAAAACTGGGTGTAAATAGTCTGATCGGTCAACTTCTGATTCATGGCCTTGGCGATCCCAAAGTCAATGATCTTGGGAACTGCCGCTCCATCAATCTCGGCAATTAACACGTTCGACGGTTTGATGTCTCGGTGAATAATTCCCTTTTGATGCGCATGCTGCACGGCCTTGCAGACCTTGCTGAAAAGTTCAAGCCGCTGCACCGAAGTGAGTTTGTGCTGGTCACAATACTGGGTAATGGGCAGCCCATGGACGAGTTCCATGGCAAAGAACGGCTGGCCAGATTCGGTAACACCCCCATCAAAAATGTGGGCAATATGAGGATGATCCATCATGGCCAACGCCTGACGCTCGGCCTCGAACCGGGCCACGACATCTTTGGTCGCCATGCCTGGCTTAATGACTTTCAACGCCACCCGCCGCCGCACTGGCACCTCTTGATCAGCCACATAAACCACGCCCATACCGCCTTCGGCGAGTTGCTCTCGGATTTTGTAGGGTCCGATGAGCGTGCCGATTTTTTCGGTGATGGGGCGGAATTCGGTAGTGGTGGAAGAGCCCAAGATCGGACGTTCCATGAAACTTCCTGCTTGATCAATGGCCTGCATCAACTGCTCCACTTCTGAGCGGAGTTGCGGGTTTCCCTTGCAGGCTTGATCAAGGTAGGCGGACCGCTGCTCAGGCGAGGCGATTTCAAGTGCCTTGCTGAAAACTGTTTTGGAATTTTGAGTCTTGTCTGTCATACCTGATGTCCTAAGATGGTCCTCTAAGGGTCAATGCGACGTGGAGACTCGATTACTGCCAACAAAACAGAAAAGTTGTCTAAATTGATTTATCAGATTGATTTATCAGGCGGTCTCTTATCGCTGGCACCAATCCTTCGATAGACCCAGGCTCGTGCGTAAGTCCAGTTACGGTAAGCAGTTCGGCTGCTTCCTCAACACTTAACCCGGCAAAGTATCGGAGTTTTAATATTTGTGCAGCTTGCTCATCTTCTTCCGCTAATTGATCTATGGCTTCTTTGATCGCCAGTAAATCATCTACTGGTAATTCGATTGCAAGTTGAACATCCAGAAGATCCACACGCTCAAGTTCTCCGCCATGTTTGATTCTTTTTTTGCGTCGAGCAATCTCAACCAGGATACGCCGCATGCTTTCAGCAGCCGCAGCAAAGAAATGAGCCCGCGAATCCCAACTCTGGGCTTTCTCAACATCAACCAGACGGAGATAGGCGTCATGCACCAGGGCGGTTGCTTGCAGGGTTTGGCCAGGTTTCTCTTGAGCCAATTTGGCGGCGGCCAATATGCTTAACTCTTCATAGACCAGCGGCAACAATTCCTCGGAAGCTTGTTGGTCGCCTGCTTCGATCATCGATAGTATATGTGTGACATCGGACATGGGTATTTAGTCTATCCGCGATTCCATAGGAAAACAACTAAAGTAATAATTCTCCCCGTATAAAAAACCTCTAATCACAAGTCTCATATGTTACGATTATTTGGAACGTAGTTTGGCGTGTTGTTACATTGATTGTCGTCTCGATTGCAGCTTCACCAATACTGGTTGCTGATAGCTAAAAAGAAAAACGAACACCTCTCACCGCTACCATAGAGCAGCCGTGAGGGGCTTGATTAAAGTTACTTACGGTTACTGTTTGGTCGAATATCGCCCTGGTAGATGAAACTGGCAATCTGAATGATCACCGCGATTGTTAATTAATGTCCTTTCAGGGGAAATCAAGTTGCCGCTGGAATTGACGGAGAGAGTACGAGTGAAGATAATAGAGTCATGGAACCGGTTTCGGTTCCTTGCCGCTAAGGGGCCAATAGACGGGTTGCTGCCCAGAGTTTTGCAATGGCGTCCCTTGGTCTTTTTTTCACCGCCAAGATGGGGCGGAGCACGAGATCGATTCAAACACAGCACATGCGCACTTAGCATAAGAGAGTTCATCATGATCCAATTCCTTACCAAAATTCAAACCGGTTGCCGCCGGGTATTCTTGTGTCATTTACTTCACAGAGCATCGACACTCACTTTTTCAATGCTTTTGTTACTGACTCTACAACTCATTCACACGCAAGCGGTGAAAGCCGAGTCAAAAGATAAACCCAACATTGTCATCATCATGGCAGACGACTTAGGGTACGGAGATACCAGTGTTTATGATGGTTGGGTGAAAACACCGCAGCTTGAACGCATGGCTGCTGAAGGTTTGACTTTTACCGACTTTCATTCCAACAGTTCCGTCTGTAGTCCAACGCGGGCCGGGTTTCTGACAGGTCGCTATCAACAGCGGGTCGGAATTGTTGATGTCGTCGCGCGGCATTTGGATACGCCAGGGCTGAACCCTAGTGAGATTACGATTCCTCGGCTGATGAAGCAAAACGGTTATAAGACTGCATTGTTTGGCAAGTGGCATCTTGGCGTCGAGCCTGAATTCAATCCTGTGCATCATGGCTTCGATGAATTTCGCGGCTACTTGGATGGATACATTGACTATCACTCTCATAAAAACAGTTGGCATAACGGACTTGAGAAGGAAGACCAGCCAGGGTACTCGACGCATTTGATTACTAAGAATGCGGTGAGGTTTATTGAGGAGAATCAAAAGCGCCCGTTCTTTCTGCTGGTGGCCCATGAAGCGGTTCATTTGCCGTTTCAAACGCCTGACGATACGGTTGAGAACCGGCAGCCGATACCGAAGTCAGAGCGCTGGAGTCGCGAGCGGATTCGACCAAAGTATAAAATCATGCTGGAAGAAATGGACAAAGGGATTGGCGAAATTCTGGATGCAGTAAAACGTACAGGCATTGCCAATCATACCTTGGTTTTCTTTTTCTCAGACAACGGTGCCATTGGGGCCGGATCGAATCAACCGTTTCGTGGCGGAAAGTTTAGCCATTACGAAGGCGGACATCGTGTTCCGGCCATTGCTTGGTGGCCTGGCAAGATCAAAGCGGGAACTACAACCGATTCCTTGACAATGGGCATGGACATGCTGCCAACGATTATGGAAATAGCGAACATTGATATCTCGAAAAAACGAGCTGTAGATGGGGTTAGCATTCACGATCTGTTGTTTGAACAAAAGCAATTGCCGCCGCGAAAAGTATTTTTCGGCTATGAACCCAAGCTAGGCACAGCCATGCGAGATGGCAATTGGAAAATGATCATCAAGGCAGGCAAGGTTGAACTCTACGACTTGAGTAAAGATATCAGTGAGAAAAACAACCTGGTTGAAGAATATCCTGATCGTGCTAAGAAAATGGAGGCTGCGATTGCAGCCTGGAAGGAAGACGTTGTCTGGAAGCCATAGTTGTTATTTGTGACTAGATGTAATTGTCGAGTCCATTTTTAAAATTGATGTCTTGATGCAATAAGATCAGTTCCGAAGCGGATTTAATAATTCGGGTAGTCGCACCGTTGGTTTTGGAGAACGCAAACCACTCAATTACGCTTATTCAAAACAACTTCGGAGTCGACGGCGGTGCTAGACGATGTTAAAGCGTTTGTCACAGTCTAATTAAAAATGCTCTAGCCTCATCCGAGATAGTAAGTTGGGCAGGCAAAGATATTCTCTTGCAATTGAACCGTACAACTGCGAAGATAAGAGATATCGAGTTTATGTTGTTTTCCTGCCTTTTGCCTGTTTCCCGCCCACCCTCTCATTCAGGAATTCTGATGCGTTGCTGTATTGGATTATTAATATGTTCGGCACTGTTTTCAGTTCTGATTCTAGGCTCGAAGCTTCATGCCGCTGAAAAGGAGCCTTCTGCTGAACAGATTCATTTTTTTGAGAACAAGATTCGTCCGTTGCTGATTCAGCATTGTTATGAATGTCATGGGCCTGAAGAGCAAGAAGGCGATCTGAGATTAGATTCATTGGGCAGTATTTTAAAAGGCGGGCAATCTGGGCTCGCAATCAAAGCTGGCCATCCGCAAGAGAGCTTGCTGATCAATGCCATTGATTACAAAATCTCTGATTTAAAGATGCCACCGGATGAGAAATTATCGAAGCAAGAGATTGCCGATTTATCTGCTTGGGTAAAGTTGGGTTTACCGCATCCTGATCATGGTAAACAGAAGGTGGCTGCTTCAAATCTAAAGATACCATCGGCCGACTTTTGGTCGTTTAAGTCTCTCCAGAATCCGGTTGTCCCTAAGGTCAAAAATACAAGTTGGGCACAGACGGATCTCGATAAGTTTATTCTATCGCAATTAGAAACCCGGGGAATCAAACCGGCACCACCAGCAGACAAACGTACATTGCTGCGTAGAGCCACCTTTGATCTGATTGGGTTGCCGCCGACTCAACAGGAAATTCAAAACTTTTTGGCCGATGATTCCAAGGAAGCTTTTTCTCACGTAATCGAGAGGCTATTGGCTTCACCCCGATATGGAGAACGCTGGGGTCGGCATTGGTTGGATGTGGCTCGTTATGCCGATTCCAATGGGCTCGATGAAAATATCGCCCACGGTAATGCCTGGCGATATCGTGATTATGTGGTGGAAGCTTTTAATAACGACAAGCCTTACGATCAATTTGTTCAAGAGCAACTTGCTGGTGATTTAATGCCGGCTGTTGATGATCTCTCTGTCAAACATGCACGGTTGATTGCCACTGGTTTTCTATCACTTGGCCCTAAAGTGCTTGCCGAAGTCGACGAAACCAAGATGGAAATGGATATCATCGATGAGCAAGTGAGCACCGTGGCGAGTGCTTTCATGGGGCTGACCTTTGGTTGTGCTCGGTGTCATGATCACAAATTCGATCCGTTCCCAACAACCGACTATTACGCCTTGGCGGGCATTTTCAAAAGCACAAAAACCATGGAGCATTTTAAGAAAATTGCAAAATGGCATGAAAATGAGTTGAACACAGAGGAGTATTTGGCAAGCAAAACGAACCATGATCAGAAAGTTACGCAGCACAAAACCAAGATCAAAGAAATTGTGGATGATACAGATGCGAAAGTTGAATCAGAATCAGAAGAAAAGGAACTTCCTAAAGATATAGAAACACTCTATCCAGAAGAAACCAAAGCCGTTCTTAAAACACTTCGGGACGAACTGGCAAAGATAGAAAAAGCTGCACCTGAAATTCCTTCTGCCATGGGCGTCACTGAAGGCGAAATCATTGATCTTTCCGTTCATGTTCGCGGTAGTCATCTGGCACTCGGCGAACAAGTGCCACGCGGGTTTCCGGACGCATTGCTGAACTCCGATTCGCAAACTATCGCTCCGAAACAATCGGGTCGTTTACAATTAGCGTATTGGATGACAAGCCCCCAGCATCCACTAACCAGTCGCGTGATGGTCAACCGAATCTGGCGATGGCATTTTGGGGAGGGGATTGTGCGGACCCCTGATAATTTTGGGCACCTGGGTGAGCTCCCCACCAATCAACCACTGTTAGATTGGCTGGCAGTTCAGTTCATCAAGCATAAATGGTCGATCAAACAAATGCACCGTGTGATTATGCTCTCTCAAACTTATCAAATGAGTAGCGACTTCGATTCCCATTCCAATACGCTTGATCCTGAAAATCGTCTTCACTGGCGTGCCAATGTTCGTCGCTTGGAAGTAGAAGCAATGCGAGACTCCCTGCTTGCCGTGGGCGGATTGTTAGACTTAAAGATGGGTGGCTCCTTGGTGCATGTGAAAAACCGAGAGTTTTTCTTTAATCACACCTCGCAAGACACGACCAACTACGATAGTTTTCGACGTTCCCTCTATCTGCCGGTTGTGCGAAATAACCTGTACGATGTGTTTCAATTATTCGATTATGCAGACGCCAGTGTGATCAATGGCAACCGTGGTTCTACGACCGTGGCTCCCCAGGCTTTGTTTATGATGAATAGTGATTTGGTAGAGCAGGCAACAGCAAACTTGGCCAATGAGTTGCTCGAAAATCAGAGCTTAGACGATTCTGCACGTGTTCAGTTGCTGTATGAAAAGGCCTATGCCCGAATTCCCACCTCACAGGAAACAACGCGTGCGTTGGCTTATTTGAAAATATTTGAGCAAAAGTTAGCAGACTCCGGTTCAGACAATACGAATCATCGGGAGCAAGCTTGGCAAACTCTATGTCATGTGATTGTTTCCGCGAATGAATTTTTGTATCTGCGTTAGAGCAAGCTCGGCTTCGTTAATTTTGTGTGTACATTGCGAATAAAAAGATTGTGGATTAACTCATGAATTTTACCCGCCGTCAATTGTTACAAAATAGTGCCGCCGGATTTGGCATGATGGCACTCAACGCAATGTTGCAAACTGAGGGCAACGCCGAAGAAAAAACGGTCGCCGTTGCATCCGGTCCGTTGGCACCCAAGCCGGTTCATTTTCCCGCAAGGGCCAAACGTGTAATTTTCCTTTTTATGAAGGGTGGGCCTTCGCACGTTGATACCTTCGATCCTAAACCTGCCTTGCAACGGGATGATGGAAAACCATTTCCTTTTGAAAAACCCCGCGTGCAGTTTGCCCCGACTGGCAACTTGCTTAAATCTCCCTGGAAGTTCAAAAAGTATGGCGAATCTGGCATCGAAGTCAGTGAGCTCTTTCCGCATGTGGCGCAACACGTCGACGACCTTTGCATTCTTAATTCCGTGCATGGAACCAATGCGGCCCATGGCGGAGCCCTGTTAAAGCTACATACCGGAAGCGATAATTTCGTACGCCCTAGCATGGGCTCTTGGATCACTTATGGTTTAGGAACTGAAAATCAAAACTTACCTGGTTTTGTGACTATATGCCCAACCTTAGCGCATGGCGGCGTTAAAAACTGGGGGGCTTCCTTTTTGCCTGCTGCACACCAAGGCACACCGATTGGCAATGCCAGTATTACGTCGGAACAAGCCAAAGTGCGTTACATCAGAAATGCTAGTAAGTCGCATGCTTTGCAACGCATGCAACTAGATCTCTTAGGCGAAATGAATCGTGAACACATTCAACAAACTGGTCCGAATTTGGCTTTGGAAGGTCGTATTAATTCGTTTGAGTTAGCGTTTCGCATGCAAAACGAAATGCCGCAGGTTCAAGATCTTTCAAACGAGACCGCCGACACACTCAAGCTTTATGGCATGGATGAAAAGTCGACGACCGATTTTGGGCGTCAATGTCTATTGGCTCGCCGCTATGCAGAACGGGGCGTGCGGTTCGTGCAAGTGACGCACAGCAATTCAGAAGTTCAGTGGGATCAACATGGAGATCTTAAAAAGGGCCATGAACAGAATGCTCAAGAAGTCGACAAGCCCATCGCTGGCCTGCTGCAAGATCTCAAGCAACGTGGACTGCTGGAAGATACTCTGGTGATGTGGGGCGGAGAATTTGGTCGCACGCCGACAGTTCAAGGCAAGAACGGGCGAGACCACAATCCAGATGGATTTACCATGTGGTTGGCAGGCGGCGGGGTGAAAAGTGGAACCAGATATGGTACCACAGACGAATATGGGTACTATGCCCAGCAAGACAAACTCCACATTCATGATCTACACGCAACGCTGCTTCACTTGCTTGGTCTTGATCACAAAAAACTAACGTATCGTTATGCCGGTCGAGATTTTCGCTTGACCGATGTGGCTGGCAAAGTGGCCCATGGCATTTTTGCTTAAATTGTCAGTGTGCCATGCCCTCGCGTTTTCACGTGGGCCGGGTGCCATGCTTTTGCCGATTAGGCATAAGCATGATGTGAGAGATGTCAGGACAGCAATTCACTCGAAGTAAGCTCCACAGTACTAGAAATCAACTTGTTCAATCATTGCCACGCGAGCGAGGCAATGGCACCCAGAAAATAATTTTGTGCCTAACAGAATGTTGATTCAACCCAACATCAACAACTCACGCGAACCCAACCCAACGGAATTTCCAGTTCGCCCTTCACACCCAAGTTTTGTACATCACCACCAACTGATGTTGAGACCCAATCGGTCTCGGGCTAGGCTGGGGTGATGTGTTTGATGACGCGATGCGGCTTGGTTCTTTTTTGATTTGCGATCTCTCTTCATGCTGTGTACCTACCCAACTACCGAACGACATTTTCGCTTGCGTCTTGTATGGTAGTCGACTGATTAAGCGCCAGCCTTAGGTTTTAAACAAACCGGATAAACCGGCGGCTGGCCTAAAAAAGGCAGCCACCCTACGAGATTTCTTCTGACCACAGAAGTTTAAACCTCGTGACTTTTTCTTCTTCAAGTTTCTACCACGAAATACACCAAACCCACGAAAAGGGCCCGGTGCATATTCGTTCGTGAGTTTCGTGTCTTTCGTGGCAAAATCTCTTCCTCTGCGTCTCTCGCGTCTCTGCGCGAGGCCCTTTTTTTCTTCCTTCTTGGCGTGAGAGATTTTTGCGGTTTTGCAGCGGCTGGCACGCAGTAGCGTACCCTACAAAATACCCGGCGTGCCTTACATTTGTTTTGTAAAT
>NVWB01000077.1 GCA_002733575.1 Blastopirellula sp.
CGTGGAAACAATCACTCGCTTAATTTTGGCCGCGTCGTGCAGTGGTTTCATGGCAACCACCATTTGGGTTGTCGAGCAATTGGGCGAAGCAATGATTCCGTTGTGATTATTGATCGCTTCAGGGTTCACCTCAGGAACCACCAAAGCCACATCAGGGTTCATCCGCCAGAAGCCACTTTCGTCGACCACAACGCAATCACGTTCAACCGCCCAAGGGACAAACATTTCTGCCACATCATCGGGCGTGCTGCCGATGGCCAGGTCAATTTTGTCAAAAGCTTCAGGGCACAACAATTCAACGGTGTGATCTTCTCCTTTGAAGGTGAGCGTGGTGCCTGCCGAGCGTTTGGATGCGAGGAACGTGATCGTTTTGTAGGGGAACTGACGTTCCTCTAATAACTGACGAATGATTCGACCAACGGCACCTGTAGCGCCCACGACAGCAATGTTTTCGTACACCGGAGAGTTTCCTCTAAAAACTAAGGTTTCACAAACTTTGGGGTTCCAGACAAAAGGAACACGCCCTACTCACTATTTTGAGTGAAATGGAAGCTACTAGTATAGTTCCCCAGGTACAGACACATCAATGAGCCCAGCGGTTCAGCCGGGGGAGTATGGGCAAATTAATTGGCCCTAGTAGGTCAGGCTGTGCCTGACAGAATTGCCAGAAAGCTATGCGGGGTTAGAAGTTACGTCTTTGAAGCGAAGTAATGCAAGTAATCACCGGGTAGCCGCGATAGCTCGGCTATCGGGGCGGCGCAGCTGCAAGAGGTTTCAGGTTTGAGATTGAATTACTACTGCCGAGCCCACTCACCGAACAACACTCTTGCACTCAGTATCTCTCATCTTGCTACGTCAACTCACTGCCCTCTTGCTGACTTCGTCAGCCCCGGTAGCCTAGCTATCGGGGTATCGAAAGTTTTTGACGTTCTGGACTCTGATACGTCAACTCTTTTTTTGCTCCCAAACAAAGTAATACGTTTTCCAGTAGTTGAACTGAGATATACTTCCTTGTAGGTTCTGCCGCCGGCAAATCTAACTTGCCAAACAAAATCACCTGCTTTTGCAAAATCTTCTTGATCAAATTCCAACCTGATCAATGCAACCACGGAAGTACGTTGATGAGCCCTTGTTGATGCATAATTCTCTGCTTTTCCAATTGCAGCGTCTTCGGAAGCGATGAGACTTCTTTCTAATTCCTCAAAAAAATGGTTATAAATATCATTTTTATTCTTCTGGAGCTTTCGAAATAGCATTAAGTAATTGCCTTCGTCAATGTTATTAAATGGATTAGTTTCCATTACTTCATCGCGAACAACACTCTTGATTGCTGGGTCAGGTTGCTTGCCTGAATCAATTGATTTGTCTTCACTAAGCTGAACCAATTCCATATCATCTGGCAACTTTGTACAACCCACAAATGATAGAGACAAAGAGAATACTGCTAACAGACTAAAGGCAATGTGAAAACGGGGCATGCTATTCAGACCATGTGAAGATCAAGAAAACAGATATCAAGCCGCAGCTTGCTCTGTCTTAGTAGACCCTGGATTGGCACCCTCAATCAACCCCAGTTTTCTTATCACTCCATCCACCACCCCTCTCACCAAACCCGGCGAAACAAACGCCACGTTCCCAAAGATCATCGCCAAGCCGAACGTAATCATGCCCATGCAAACTGCGATTCCCAAGTGCAAGGGAACGGCCATGGCGATCATGATCGGTCGGGTCCAACGGGGCCAGACGAGTGCGGCGTAGCCAATTTCCCAGGCGAGTGAAACTTGGGTCATCAGGTTAATCACCAGTGGATAAGCGGCCAGCCAGGTGACGTCGAACGAACGGTATTCGGTGTTCGCAAAGCCCATCCAGGTTGCTGTGCCGTCCCACCAGGTGTCGCCTTGTAGTTTTCCTAAACCGGCAAACAAGTACATGATGCACATGTGAATTTGGATTAAGCGTATCGAGATATTCGCGTTGATATTTTTGTCGATCTCAAGAACTTTTTTACCTTGTCGGCGTGCAATCCAACGATCTAAACTATACGCCTTGCCGGCACCGCCGAGCATCAAGTAGGTGATCAACAGCGTGTTGATTTGGTCGAGACCAAACAGTGATCCTGGCACACGATTAACGTAGCTGATGCAAATAATAAACGCCAACACACCGGTGGTTCGCGTGAACAGACCCACGGTAAACATCAGCAGTATCACAAGTGCTATGATGTGTGCCGCCCAGAGCAAGCCGGGCGAGTGATCGACCAGGTGGAGATAGCTCCAAGCCGAGTCTTTTCCTTGATGGATCAAATTGACAAACGTCGGCGAAAGTCGCCCTTGCTCGCCGAAGAACCCTTGTAAGTCAATCGACCAAACCAAGTGCGTATAAAACACCATCGTGCCGGCCAAGATGCGAATCAGCCCTAGTGTTGCAGGATCGGTTGGAGTGAACCAAAACCGGTTCCAACCATCAACGGTTGCGTGATACAGGTCTTTGAAGTAATCAACGACGATCATTGGCTGGCCCCTCTTCACGAACATATTCGCCCAAAAATCGTTCGCCAAACAACTTTTCAGCGACTGGCGAATCCCCTTTAAGTGACTCTTCTGGAGAGAGAATAAAATGCTCGACCATGTAAAGCTTCACACGCGGAGCATCATGTTGGCGAGACAGATGGCTGCCGATTGATTCTAAATAAGCGTCTGGAAGACGGCGTAATTCTTGGTGATACTTAATATCTTCGGGTGAATCCGAGTAGGGCTCCGAAGGGATATCGGTAATGCCAAACATCGATTCGCTGATCATAAAATGCCGATGATATAACAGCCGCGGCCAGTGTTGGTCTAAATCAGGAAATCGGCCCTCACTGGTGATATTGCCTTGAGCATCGAGAAGTTCATATCGAACCAAATGGCTGGCCATCGGTGGATTGGGGGCAAAGAAACGATAGCCGTGATCTTTAAGGAACGTGGCCCGAAGATAGGGCTCGATCATACTTTCCACGGAACGTGAAAGGCCGCTCGATGGTTGTGGAGAAGCCAACGGTGCCACAAACAGGGCAACGCAGTGAAACAGCAAAAAGGCACTGACCAGCATCCGCAAGCCGGGGCTCCACTGAGCCTGTTGGCGTTGTTTTTTCGCCTTCTTTGAAAGCTTCTGGTCTGGCTGATTTTTATCTTGCGTTGGCATGCAGTATCTATCGACAACCGCACACGCTTTTCACCCGATAATTTGATCAGAGAATATGAATCGATAGCGCAAAAAGAAACCCTTGTAACGCATAGTCGCATTACAAGGGTTCGTATCGATTATATCGATTCGTCTGATTTAGTTCGCTGAAGCCAGATCGGTTTCGTTGAAATCAAAGCGAATGGTGCGATCTTCACCGGCTAGAAGATTGATGACCTTCTCTTGAGTGATTTCGCGGCCATTTCGGTTCACGGTGACCACAAGTTTGTAGTCGTCCCAGGTTTCGCCCTGTTTAAGATGACGTGTATTGTACACGCGGCTTAAACCGGAAGTGTCAGTTTCGTTACCGGCCAAAACCACTTTGGCATCGGCAGGTACTTGAAGTGTCAACTTGGTATCAATCGGAGTTTTAGCAAACTGCGATTCAGGAATGGTTTCGCCGTCGAGCTTAAAGCTTACGTTGGAAACTTCTCCGCTACCGAGTTGAATTTTTTTGGTTTCAGTTACCAAACGTCCATCACGCATGATTTCTGCACGTACTTCGTAAACGTACTGGAAATTAGGAGCCAAGTCACGCGAGACAAATCGACGCGTGGCACCTGTGCTGGTGGTTTCTTTGTCGTTGACAAAGATCTTGGTACCTACAGGAACACTTACTTGCAGAACAGCATCGCCATTTTCGTTACTTGCTTCTTTTTGAGGCGGAGTCACTTCAGCGGCTGGTTTGGTAGGCACTTCTTGGTAAGAAGGAGCTGATTCGTAGTAGTACGATCCGCCTGAGCTTCCACCCGAAGATCCGCCACTACTGCCATTGCTGTAGTATGAACGTGTGTGATTTCGGAATAATCCGCCACCTGAAGATCCACCGCTTGAACCGCCAGAACTTCCACCGCTGCTGCCGTTGCTGTAGTACGAACGACGAGCCGCATGACGTGCTTGTTTGGCTTGCATGTGGTCGCAAAGACGCTGGAAGAAACCACCGCTGCTTCCGCCGCTTGATCCTCCACTGGAACCACCACTACAGCCGTAACTGCGTGAAGTATAAATTTTACCGCTTGAGCCGCCACTGCTGCCCCCGCTGCTACCGCCACTTGATCCTAAGCTTCCGCCACTGCTTCCGCCACTGGAACCCCATGAGCCATGCCATCCGGCGTTAGCCGATGCTGAACCCATCACAAGTGCCGCTGCAACAAACGCTCCGGCGAACGCAAATTTGTGCCCTAGCTTCTTCATTTCGATGTTTCTCCCCAAATTCTATCAATGTAAGACGAGTGATTTGTAGTCGATCTGATCAGTGCAAGCAGTGCCTGCACAACAGACAGAACATACCAACTCTAGTATGTAAATCAAGAAGATTAGGTAAAAAAAGCGATTTAGGTTAAATATAGGGATAAAATCTCGGAATTCACTAAAGTCTAGTACAGAAGGCACTTAAGTGTAGATTGATGCTTTTATTTAGGGTAGCCGCGATAGCTTGGCTATCGGGGCGGCGCAGCCGCAAGATGGTTCAAGTTGGAGATGGAACTGCAAGAGACACGCCACTTTGCGCACCCTCTTGTTGACTTCGTCAACCCAGTTTGCGAGCAAACTGGGCTACCCGATGGAGAGAAACCAAGCGTTTTCTAGCGAACGGCTTCCATCCGCACGTCATCAAAAGACAGTTCACCCACCGTGCCAAAGAGCCCAATGCGGAATAAGGCCTCGCGGGCCGATGGTGGAACTCGAATTTCCTTTTGCACCTTCTGCCAATCTTGTGAGCCAATGAACGGACCAATAATGGCCCGGCCAAGATCGCGTCGGGTTGAGTCATAGAAGGTAATCGCTATCGATGGTAAATCCTTGCGGTTGTTCCCAATGAAGATTCCCTCAGATTTGACCCAGGCCGAGATCCTCAGTTTTTTCACCTTCCGGCCATCGACCGCAAACCCTTGCAAGGCCATCGAGGCCCGACCGCCTACTTCATTCTTAAACAGCACATGATACTCACCCTCTGGCGACTTCGTATCTTTCACCACTTCAAATTGCCGCTGATAATACCAACCTGGCATGTGTCCATGCTCTTCGACTGGTTCTTCAAAGTTTCCGTTTTCTACTTGCGGATTCAACGGGTTGGGCTTCACTTTTCGACGGGACTCGGCTTGCCCTGTCATCGGCACAAACAACGTAGGTCGCAGTGCTTGCTCGACCAGCTTGCCATCTATTTTCGTGAATAAGTAGAGTGTTTGCTGATAGCGCTCGCCGACCGGCACCACTAACTTGCCCCCTTCTTTTAACTGCTGAATCAGCTTAACAGGCACTTTCTCGGGTGAACAAGTCACAATTATTTTGTCAAACGGGGCATACTCTGGCCAGCCTTGGTAGCCATCGCCCACTTTGGTATGCACGTTGGTGTACTTCAACCGCTTAAGCACTTTGGCCGCATTACGTCCAAGTTCTGGCACGATTTCAATCGAAAACACATCTTTGACCAAAGGGCTCAACACGGCCGCTTGATAGCCACTGCCGGTTCCGATCTCTAAGACTCGATCCGTAGATTTTGGATTCAATGACTCGGTCATGTATGACACGATGAATGGGGAAGAAATCGTCTGCTGCTGCCCAATCGGAAGGGCCATATCGTAATAAGCCAGCTTTCGCTGCTGGGCTGAAACAAACTCGTGACGCAAAGTTTCGCCTAGGGATCGAATCACCCTAGGGTCTTTGATTCCATTGCCGACCACCACGTCTTCGACCATCTGCCTCCGCGCGGCTTCATAAGGGTCTTTTGCCTTGACCGGCCAAGTTACGAATAACCCAGCACATACGACAGACATTGCAGCAACACAGCGTAATGATATTTGGATAGGCAACGTGATTTTCACAGCAATAGGCTCCGCAACAAAAAGGAGTTCTTAGCGAACAGTAGAGACTCTTCTAACATTTAAATCTATTATAGGCGATAATTGGCAAAAATTGCGCTAGTTATTTCGTGGTTCTTCATTCCCCTTACTTGATCCGCAGCCACACATCCGAAAAAATGTTACTTCCGTTACGACCGTACCCCATCAACCGAGAAAGAAGCAACCGATGCGCACCAACCCTGTGAAAGCCAAATTACGCAATGGAGAGCCTACTTTTGGAACGTGGCTCTCGCTCGGAGATCTTTACGCCTCACGCGTGCTGGCTCGCATGAACTGGGACTGGCTCACCCTCGACATCGAACATTCGGCCATTGACTGGTCGCAAGCAGCCATGATCTTTGGTGCTGTGGCTGACGCGGGCAATGTGCCGTTGGCGCGTGTCCCTTGTGGTAACCATGATTTGATCAAACGGGTACTCGATGCCGGAGCCTGGGGTATTGTGGTGCCGATGATCGACACGGTGGAACAAGCCAAAGCTGCCATTGCCGCGGCCAAATACCCGCCGGAAGGCAACCGCAGTGTTGGCGGCGGAATGCACGCGATGAACTTTGGTGCCACTGCCGGAGACTACTACAAGCAAGCAAACGACGAAATTCTGGTCGTGCTGCAAACCGAAAGCCCGCAAGGCGTGGCCAATGCCGAAGCAATCTACAGCCTGCCTGGCTGCGATGCCATCTTCATCGGCCCGAACGATCTCCGCTTTCAAATGCGAGAAGCAGACGGCACCTTCCCCACGGCAGAAGAACATGAAGCGATGATCCAGCAAGTCATCACCACCGGAAAAAAGGTCGGCACGCCCACCGGCATCCACGCGATGACACCAGAATCGGCCCTCGAAAGAGCCGAACAAGGCATGCAATTCATCGCCATGGGCAGCGATCTAAAAATGATGGTTGATTGTTCGCAAGCAGCGTTGAAGATGTTGCGACCGGATGAGGAAGCGAAGGATTTGGCCCGGTATTAAGTCGAGTTGCCTGACAAGCGATATGATTTGCAACTTGACATTCTTCTAAAAGAAGCCAATGGCTCGACTAATAAAAACAGAGGCTGAGAAAAAATTAGCCCGTGAAACTCAGGTCTATCGTTCACTAGAAATGATATCGAAACAGGCAATCTTGTTGTATGCCCTTGTTACGATTTATCATGCTGTAATGTTGGCAACCATACTCATTGACCCTCGACTGATTACTCATTTAATCGCCTCGAACACATCCAATGACACTTTTCCAACAATCCTTATTATCATAGCGATCATCCCTGGTGCTATGATAATATTCTCTGATTTAGCATTTTTAAATTGGTACTCATGCGCTCATCAGAATCTTCAATCATTAAAGCCTCATCGAATAGAACATAATTCCAACATGATTGTATGGTATTATTTCGTCCCCATCGGCAACTATATTCTACCTTACGGAGTACTCCAAGAGATTTGGAGAGAAAGTTATCCAGACTACAAAAACCACAGGAGTGGGTCTCTCATGGTATTTCTCTGGTGGATTATGATTTGCAGTAAAAGCCTTGTCCCTCTTGGAATGGTAATTCTTACTGTCTCTTTAACCATATCCAATCCTGGAATCCCACAGAATCCTGGTGAAGGTTTTGTTCCTGCTATAGGTGCAGTCTATCTAGCTGTTTCTTTGATAACCATTTGGTACATCTCTACGATTAATAAACATCAGGAGGAGAGGTTTCGATTAATAAATACAGACAATCAGAAACCAAAACCGAGTGAGCCGATTGAACCAATGGCAATAAAAGAACCGGAAAAAACAAAATCTAGTCAAAACTTACCAAGTTGGATGAAGAGAACTAATTAAGAATCAATTTAGATCCTTACTCTCCTCTTCCCTCAACACCTCCCGCACCTGCATCAAAATCTGGCCCAACATATTCCTACCGCGACCGTCTCCACCATCGCCCCAGTAATCGTCATTGGTAGTATGCTCGATTAGCTTGGCGTCTCCGGTCGATATCAACAGTTCACGCAACTCTTCATGCTGGGTAAACTTGGCCATCACTGCTTCGCGCATGATGTTCACTTTGGCTGATTCCCAATCTTTCCGCAGCGGGCGTTTTCGGTCTCGGCCCATGCGTGCAGCGATCATCGGGCTCTTGGCCTTACGAATTGCCTCTTGATGCTTGGCGTCTTTAAACTTCATCGCCTGAAAATAATGCTCCGAAGTCGGCCAACGCTTCTTGCGCAGCTTGATCGAATAGTCGGCAAAGTTCGAGAACTGGCCAAATTCATCGGCGGTGCTGTAAAATTTGATGGAATCGGACATTGAGCTTATCATTTCTATAATAAAAATTCTTGCAATGAGTAATAGACAAGACTTTACCAATTAAGTTCGCTATACAAAATCAGCGACAACAGTCCAATTTCTGATAGAATAATTCCGGGGCTCACGTATACAGCAGAAAACTTGGAATGACCAATCCCTTTGAAAGCCCGGTGGAACAAGCCACGAAGCCGCCACCGTTATCGTTGCGACTCAGCGATGTTCGTTGGTGGCACTTGATCGGGCTGACCAGTGCGTTCGTATTGCCTTTCCTGTTCCAATGGTTTTATTGGCCAATCAGCCAGACTTGGACTGTTGATACATTTGGTGCTGGTGGCACTAACTTGACTGGCCAGCCCTCAGTGTTCGATGCAAATTTTTTCAATGCAATTCTCTGGCTGTTGGTGTTCTTATTCTGTAGTTGCATTTGGTGTGTTACCTTTAAATCGATGCTAAAACAGGAACTCCCAATGATTTTGATTGTGATCCCTCTGAATGTGATCGGAGCACCTTGTTTGCATTTCTTCGTCAAAGGCTGTTGGTTTTGGGTGGAAATATAGAAGATAACCCAATGCAAGAAAATCCATTTCAATCGCCAGAGACCGAGCAATCCGCTTTGCAGGAAGAGGCAAAAGAACCAGAGAAGCTCTCTCGTGCTAAATCTATCTACCCCTATACTTTCGAAGCATCGATTCTCTGCCTAATCATCGCTATCCTATTTTTTTTGTTAGTTCCTGCCTTGCTTGGAACGAAAGTAAATAACACAGGCTTGCACGGTCTCATAGCACTCGCAGTTCTACTCGCTTTCATCTCTGGCATTGTCAACATCATCGGGCTAGTTACCGGCTCAATTCTCTATCAGTCCAAGCAGGCTGGCCTTCGCGGAATTCTCTATCACGCCGTGCTTTTATTACTTCCCGTGACAATCCTATCTTGGCTCACTTACCAATTACTGACGAATTAATTGGATGTAATCAGAAAAGATGCATGCCAGAATCAATCCTTCCATAAGTTTCCCCTATATATCGGTTCCAATGATAAAACTCCTTCGCCCTACTTCTCCCTCTGGCCCTACTCACCGGCTGCGGAGAACCGGCTCCAGTGACAATTCCGGCTGCGACTCCGTTAGAACAACTCTCCCCTGGTACACATCAATTAGAAGCGGCTCCGGCCCCGCCCGCATCTGCATCTGCTTAATCTAGGTGCGGCAAGCTAACATCAAAACAAAAAAAGCCGTTGTTAGACCAAAATCTAACAACGGCTTTTTTATTTGCTTAACAAAGCGAGGCAGACGGGACTCGAACCCGCAACCTCCGGATCGACAGTCCGGGACTCTAACCAATTGAGCTACTGCCCCAATTACTTGGGAAGTGTCTAAATATAACTCCTTGTTAATCGATGACAAGGGCCTGTGCTTAGGATGGCAGGATTTTCTGTTAAGTCGGATTATTCCGGCTGTTAATGGTGGCTAAGGGTGTCTTGTTTGTGATTGCGGTCAGTTTGGGGGTTCTACAGGAAATTCGTTGGCAATGGTGATTTTATGACCTACGTTTCAGTTGAGGCTAAATTGTTTATTTGAACCCTGTTTGGACTTTGATTTCATGCGTCAGTTTTTGAGTGAAACCTCCCGAGCCATCCTGAATTACGTGGGCAGAATGGAGAGTTCTGATTGGACTTACATCTTTATATTCGTGGTTTTATTCGGGTTCTTTTGCTTGAAAAGCTCAGGCCAGCGGTCAAGTGTGTAGGCAATTTTGAGATTGGCATGACTGTCAACGCTCGTATGATTTAATAGACAAACTATTTAGGAACAGGTTCAGATGGAAAGTTTGATTTTAGGAATCCCTGGAACCGTGGCACTGGCTTTGGTGGCGATGATTGGGTATTTCTTGGGGCGGCGTAATCCTCGCACCATATCAGATCAACAGACCAAAGCCCGGCGAGAACTAAAGCGGGCGAATTCTGTGATTCGTAAATTGGAAGAGATCTCCCGAAATGTGCGTCGAGACCTTTCGATCCATCAAAATAGTATTCTTCACTTCAAAGATCGAATAGCGGCCATTCAAACGAATGAAGACAAGAGCCCTGAAGCATGGCAGAAGCTGTGCGAAGAGGCCGAACTCATGTTGACGCCGACCATGCGGCTGTCAACACAAATTGCCCATGCGTATGACGAGATTCGTATGCAGGCCAACATGTTGATGACCTTTACCGAGTCTCGAACTGACTCTCTGACCGGCTTGAGTAATCGCCGGGCTTTGGATGAATCGTTGGACAATATGTTTGCGATGAAATCGAGATACCAACTCAATTTCTCACTGGCCATTTTTGATGTCGATCATTTCAAGAAAGTGAACGATGAAAAAGGGCACCTCGAGGGAGATCGCGTGCTGCAAGAGTTTGCCAGCTTGCTTGATTTCTGCGTGCGTGATACAGATATCGTGACACGCTACGGAGGTGAAGAGTTTGTGGTGCTTATGCCATCGACTGACTTGCAAGGGGCGTCAGTTTTTGCCGAACGGTTAAGAACCAGTGCTGAAGCACAGATTGGCATTAATATCAGTGGCGGGATTGCTTTGGCCGATAATAGTGATGACCCACGTTCGTTGTTGTCTCGGGCCGATTCTGCCTTGTATCAAGCTAAAGCGAGCGGGCGAAATCGCAATTGTTATTCTGATGGCAATCAAATTGTGACCGTGAGTGCCGAAGCAATGGCGGCTCCAGTTGATCAGCAAGTTGATGATGCGGAAGCCCTATTGGCCGAAGTTCAATCATTAGAAAAATCAGTGGCCACGCAAACAAAAATGAAGACGGGATCGAGCAAGACGGATCGCCGGAAGACCGTAGAGCACTAATTTTCTTACCATGCTTCTACCAAATGCCTTTCATGCGATTGAACCCATACTCTATTGAAAGCTGAGCGTCTTTCTCGGCGGCTTCTGTTTTGCCCTGCTTTTCTAGAACGACTGCTCGATGATGGTAGAGGACAGATAAAGTTTCTTTGAACGTGGTGATGACAGTTTCAGTCTTGGTCGAGCGTATTGATTTCCCTTCGTTCTCCTCGTGAATTTCTTCAAGCTCTGTTTCTTTTGCTTTGATTGCAAAATTGATGTCAGCCAAAGCGCCGTCTAGATCGTTGTTAAAGTATTTTAAGTAACCACGCGTATCAACAAAGTTGGGTTCATTTCCGAAGATACTGATCGCTTCTTCTATATCTTTTAAGCCTTGTTCTAGATCGGCCAGTTCATGGCCATCTTCTAAAGCTTGTGCAATCACGTAAGCTCTGACATTTAGTGCCTGATGGTAATGGAGATCACTTCCTGTTTGGGAAGCTCTGGCCACAACCTCGTCGGCATCTGCAAGTGCTTGTTCGTGCTTGCCTAGGCGGAGAAGAAATGAGCTCTTGAACGAGAGTAGTAGCATACTCTGGGGTGCTAACTCTTGCGACTTGATGATTTGTTCTTCTGCTCTGTCGTACTCTTCTAATTCACAGAAGAAATCGGCATACCAAATTCTAAGGTTTGGGTTTTCAGGGCTCCACTCAATCGCTTTTTCAGCAGATGCTTTTGCTTGCTCTATATCGCCCGAGGCAAGGTGCTCGACCGCTGCCGCGCGATACCAAGTAGACACACTGAATATCGCCAGTGAGTTGCTGATGATTGCAAAGAGGATCAGGGCAAGTATGACCCATTTCACTTTGGAAAAGAGATTGAACTTTCGCTTAGGTTTAGGGGGCTGCTCCTCTGCCGAAAATGGCAGAGGCGAATCTGGTGCCGGGGTGTGGTTATTATAGGAATCGTTCACAACGGGCCTTTGATTGGGCAAGCGAATACAGGGTTACAGAAAAAATTCTTCTGGCTATCGTTATACCGTAACAGGTTGGGCTGTTTTCCGCTACTTTACCGTTATCCGTAGTTTTTGTCTGCTCTAGGGCTAAAAGCCTGCCGCTAGGTGTTTTTTGTGAAATGGACCCTCAACAGGTAGCCTGAAAAGTGTCAAGGAAATGATTGACGTTTTTAGGAAAACGGGCTAATATCAAGATTGGCCTTGATCTATGAGTGAAGGGAATTCAGCCGGTGTTTTGTTCTAGTCAATCTTTTTTGCGAGATACCGGAAGTAGAGTGTGCTCTACTTGGTCGGCCTGCTAACTGATTCACTTCTCAGAACAAACCCGAGTCGAACTTCCTTTTCTCTTGGATCGACTCGCCTGTCACTTCTCTTATCTCTTCTCGGAGGACGACCTTATGCCGCTGTTTGAAATTGAGACCAATGCACATGTTATTATCACTTGGGCCGAAGATGAAAATGAGGCCAAAGGGACAGTGTTTGACTGCTACCCTTGCGATGATGTGATTCGGATTACCAAACGACCTCGCAATAGTTGGGTGATCTCTAAAGCTGCATTGGGCCTTACGGATCAAGCTGATCTTGATCCCTGTTCAAGAGCCCGCGATTGCCTGTCTAAGGCTGAAGGAGACAAAGTTCACGCGATTCGCTTGTTTATGCACGAAACAGGTACTGATTTACAACAAGCCAGAAAAGCCATCGAATCGAATATGGTCATGGGCTGGTAACCTGACCACTCTAGTTGATGAAATCGACATAATTAAAACGGGAAGACTGAGCAAAGGAGGCTTTCTTCCTGTTTTTTTATTTCTTGAGCAGGTTTGTCTTATCAGAGTGGACCTTAGATTTCGATTGATTACAGTGGTATTAAGTACCTTTATATTAGCTGAAATTAATTGAACAAGGTTCTTTGCTATGATTTTACGCCATGATTCCACTCACTCTATAATGATTGCAGCAAATGGGCCCGGCGGACAAGCGTCGCATTTTCGAGTGCAATACTTTGACTCCCACGAAGCAGCTTGGATGAAATCTGGGGTTTATGCCTGCCAAAAAGAGGCAGAGCAGGCACTGGTTGAACTGCAACAGACCGGCAGACAAGCCCGAATTATTCATTACACCAACTGCCCAGCCTCTCGCTAGAGCATCTCAAGAGCCACTCTGCTGAGTATTAACGAGTGCGAGTGATCGGCTCAAGGTTCTGCCACGAATCGGTAACAAGAACTGAAAGCATCCTTGATTCGCCCGATGTCGCCCCATCTGGGGCTTTCTTGATTTGGGCATATTGATTCCAGGGAATGAATTCCCTGGCTACATGATATCGTCCCTAACGGGACTGAGAAAACTGGAAGCTAAGGGGCAATTATGGAAACCTCTCTAACCTCTGATCTTCAAATCAAGACATAAAAAAAACCTGAGTTCTACAACTCAGGCTTTTTTCGTTTCTTGTATCTCGTTTACTCTATTGAGTGTATCTCGAAGAAGAGATCACGGGAGCAGCAGTTCCGGTGTTGTAGACCGAGCTGGTTGTTGGATTACTTTCGCCTACGTTGTAGACCGAAACGGTATTGCTGCCGCCAGCATAATTGGTGGTTCCACCAGGTCGATAACCAGTTGACGAGCTTTGATAACTGGCAGGACTGTTATAACTGCTGGCACTGGGTGTCGAAGTGGTTGGATAGCTTGGAGTAGTGAAACCTGTACTCGGATAGCTAGTGCTAGGTGCCGGGGTGGAAAGAGGGCTCTTTCGAATTGGCGAGGAAGGATAAGTTCCACTTGTGCCCGATGGAGCTGAGTAGGTTGATCCACCAGTTGAGTAAGTGGAAGGAGTTGTGGTTCCACCAGAGTAATAATTACTAGGTGCAGTCGGCGTATTCGTTGGATAGGTGCCTGTGCGAGATCCAGTAGGAGCCGCTGCCGTGTAAGCCGCAGGTGCCGTTCGTGAATGGGGATTCACGCTGGGTTGTGTTGCTGAACTTGGAGACGTTGGATAGGCTCCATAGGTACTGGCGCCCGTAGGTGCAGTTCCATAGCTAGGTCTAGGTGCTGAGGTTGTATACAAATTTTGCTGTATAGGAGCAGTGCTTGCGGTTCGGCTCGTAGGGTAACGTGGTGTTGTGCCACTTGGGTAGCCGGTGCTTGGAACGCCCGAGGCATAATTCGGTTGAATGTTACTCGGAGCAGGGTAAGCTGATCGGGCCAAGCCAGCACTGGTAGGAGTCGGCGTGGAACTGCTCGAAGGCGTTCCCGCATAGACACCCAGTTCAGAACCATAAACGGGTGCTTCAGAAGAAGTGCCTGCGATGTTTTCGGTACCAGGCGTGGCGTCTCTGCCCATGGCCCAGTTGGTGTATTTGCTGGTACTAGCACATCCAGTTGAAATGATCGCAGCAATAGCGAACATCGAGGCTAGAGAAAGTTTCCAAGTAGTTAGATTGATACGCATGGTGTTTCTGCCCTTAAGCTAACCACGCGAGGCTTTGCCAAAAAAAGGAACGCATCCATGCGTTCATCGGCAACCTCGTCCTTGAGTGATTTTTTGATTTGGTGATTAAATGAAGTTCAGTGGAACTTACGCTGCAAGAACACAATCCACTGCGCAATCAAATTTGTTCTGATTATATTAATCGTCGCAATCGACAAGGTCGCATGAACTAAACCGGCCTGTTTGATCGGAATAGTTTAACATTTTACCTGTCGATATTTTTTGAGACGGGCAGATAATACAAATCTAATGAGATAAGGTCAACGTCAATCAAAATGCTAGCAGAGACAGTTGGCACCCAGTGCATGGGGACCAACTGTTGATCTGTCTAGAATATTTATCGCTTAACCTTTGGCAGCCGCGTAGCGACTAGCAACTTCGTCCCAGTTCACTACGTTGAAGAACGCAGCAACATAGTCGGGTCGACGATTTTGATAGTTTAAGTAGTACGCATGTTCCCAGACATCGAGCCCAAGAATCGGGGTGCGACCTTCAGAAAGCGGAGAGTCTTGATTCGGGGTGCTTTCGACAACCAGTTTGCCACTAGCATCAACAGACAGCCAAGACCAGCCTGAGCCAAAGCGAGTTGCAGCGGCAGCCGAGAAAGCTTCTTTGAATTTGTCGAATCCACCTAGTTCGGCATCAATGGCTGCGGCCAAATCGCCGGAAGGATTTCCGCCGCCGTTAGGGCTCATTACCGTCCAAAACAAACTGTGGTTGGCATGTCCGCCACCGTTGTTGCGTACGGCGCCTTGGATGTCGGCAGGAACCGATCCAAGATCAGAAACCAGGTCTTCGATGCTTTTGCTTTCGAGATCAGTTCCTGCAATCGCAGCGTTTACTTTCGAGATGTATGCTTGGTGATGTTTGGTATGATGGATTTCCATCGTTCGTGCGTCGATGTGGGGTTCCAAAGCATCCAACGCATAAGGCAGTTCAGGCAATGAGTAAGCCATGGCTCAATCCTTTTGCAATTTCAAAGTGTGGGGGTGTAAATAAATACAGTGTGTTTGTTAGAGATCGTTCCTAAGAAAGAAGACCCCATCCGCATGGGAATACGACCCTCAAGATACTCCATCCGCGATGGTGTGACAATCAGACACGCCAGTATTTAAAAATGTTCTTTGTGAAGAGATATTTTGTAGGGTGGCTGCCTTTTTAGGCCAGCCGCCTGTCTGTGTGGTTTGCTTTGAATTTTTGTTGCACTCTACAATACCAGGGTGCCAGGGTGCCATGTTTTTGCCGATTAGGCATAAGCATGCTTTGGATCAGAAAAATGGTCTGGAATCAAGTTTGATTGTCGAGAACTGAAAGTGCCAGAACCGATTCTTAATTGATAGAGAGTTTGCATTAGTTGAAGTTACATCCTATGAGTTCCAAAACATGCTCACGCGAAAGCGCGAGAAGCATGGCACCCAGGATTTCAAGCCTCTCAAATCCCAACATCACTTCGGCGTAGCCTCGCCATGTGGATAACGATAATCGGCCTTGTCGTCGGTTGAAACTTTTTCGGTTGCTTGGCTTGCCAGTGTGTAAAGAAATAGATCGCCGCCAGCCTGGTAGACGATGGAACTTTCATCTTTCGTCCAGCGAGGATAAGCGAACCAGACTGGCTTGCCGGCTTCATTCGCAAACGGAATGGCGTTGGTGATCGTTCTTTTTTTGGCGTCAAATTCTGCCACATAAAGCGTACGGCCTGGGACTTTGTGGACGAAGCCTTTAGTGTATTCAAAGCAAACTTTCTTCTCATTCGGTGAAACACTCACCCTGGCAAGTTTGCCTGACTTGCCTAACTTGCAAGCGATCTTCTCGAACTTCAATTTCCCTGGCCCGTTGTAAGTCATCAAGTAATACCCACGACCTTGTTTATTCATCGGATTCGAGTCGACCAAAATTCGGCCATCGGTCAAACAGGTATAGGCCCAAGTAGAGTAACTTTTGCCGGTCAAGGCAATCTCTTCGCCCGGCTTTCCGCCGACTTTACTGGCCATGACTTGATAGCCGCCACCCTTTGGCTTCTTTCGATTCCAAATCGGCGTGTTGGTTCCGTCTCTGGTCCAGGTTTGGTTGAAATCGGTATGCGTGCCATCGGTTAGTTGATGCAAACCAGTTCCATCAACATTAATAATATGAATGGCCGTCTTCCACTTGCTTACATCCTTGTTATTGACCACCCGGCGAAAGAAAACCAACATGTCGTCAGTCTTCGACCACGAAGGTTTGAAATCCCAATGACCAGAAGTCAACGGCTTGCCTTCCGGCGTGCCTAACACGTTGACATGAATCTGGCCGTCTTTGTAATACGAAGACCGATGCCCTTCTTCCGCCAGGGCTACACTGACTGTGCATGACAGAACAGTAAGCCCGAGAAACAGGTGAACGATTGCTTTGGTTTGATACATGATTTAATTCCTGAAGTGGAAGCATCTTGATATGCTGATCTTAGAGGATAAAACTGTAAGGCACAACAAAGTTTCAAAAATATTCAGTCTCGTAGGGTGGCTGCCATTTTTGGCCAGCCGCCTGTCTGTCGATTTCAATTCATTCAAGAGAGACAGTCTAAAACACAGCATCAATCGATTTCATTTGAACCTGATAAAGTGTTCTCTTTTATTGAATGAGAGTGGGGTGAATTCCAGGGTAAACTTTTAAACAAAGCAACGCACACAAACAGGCGGCTGGCCTAAAAAGGCAGCCACCCTACGGAACTACTCTGCTTCACTATGAATCCAGAGACGATGTAGACGGTGGCTCCGGTTGACTAGTTTCTTGTGTCGCATTGCCACTGCGAAGTGCGATCACGCCAATAATAACCAGTAGAGGACCAAAGAAAAAAATACCAACCCAAGACCACACGGTCTCGGTACTCGGTTGATTAGAAAGGACGCTGTAATTTGGATTGGATGGATCATAGTACACCGTGCATGGACCGCCCACTCGATATTTATAAACGATTCTGAGTGCCCATAATTCAAGACCATTCTCCTTGAATGGATCGTACACGTCGTTATTGTAGGCAATGCCGTCAACGATATAAGAATACTTGATAACCGGTTTATGCAAGTTGCGCTTAGGACTGACTATGACCTCGTCTTTGGTGGAAAGAACGGTTCCTTGAACAGAGCGAAACCACTGCATGCGGACGCACGGAAAGGCCATGGCCGCGACCATGATGATCATGGCCCCGCCGATCACAATCGCGAAGATTGATCCACGGCGCGTCATTGGTTTTGGAGGCTTTGCCATGACCTATTTTCTGTCTAAACTGGATCAGTGAATTTGAATTGTGTCGCAATGTCCTAGTAATTCGACAATCAGATGCGAATATATCACAACACAGCGGGTATTCTACCAAAAACACAGATTTCACTTGACTTTGTACGGCATATTGCCGTATGATTGTGGTAGGTCAACCGAAAGGGGAATCTATGTTGGATGAAAAAAATAAAACGGCTCGCTTAGAAGCTCGTGTGTCGGTTTCGGTTTACGAATTGCTGCAGAAAGCTGCCGCGATCCAGGGTCGATCCATGACCGATTTTGTTGTTTCTGCTGCGCGTGAAGCGGCAGAAGAGGCCATAAAAGGTCATGCCATGATCGAACTTTCCTTAGACGATCAACAACCAACGTCAAAAGTTATAATGTCTAATTGTCCTGAGCCACCAGCTACACCCACGGTTAAGTATGGATTAAAGATAGATCCTGCAGGAAAATACCTGCCGCTATTAGAAGTATTATCTACTGTCGTAAGATTGAATGTTCCAACACCTGCGTTGCTATTTACTGCTATAAAAATAGATTCTCCATTCTGTTTAACTCCTGAGATTACAAGAGATCCAATATCTGGATTATACACGCTATTAGTGGCTTCAGCCAAGAAAGAAACCCCTGCGATATTAGCGACAAATTGTCCTTCACCAGCAGTAATATCTCCTCCGCCATCAATGACAAAATCACCCTCCAAAGGTTCATTATCACATGCAGTAAAAGTGAACGCTAATAGAGCAAAAAGCATCCAATTAAGTAATTGTAACTTCTTCATAGATTAAGTAGATTGTTTGGTATACAACGCAAACATAAAGAAAAATTGCCTAATGTTCAATATTTCTTGGCACTCGGAACAATAAAAATAATCCTATGGCAAAGAACAGTATAAAGAAAAGGATAGCATATCTAATACTACCCGTGACTTGAGCAACATAACCATAGCTAAGCATCCCTATCACAATACCTATTTTTTCTGAAACATCGTAGAAACTAAAATATGAAGCTGTGTCTAATGCTCCTTCAGGTATATATTTGGAATATGTGGAACGTGATAAGGATTGAATCCCTCCCATCACAAGACCTACGGAGGCAGCAGTGACATAAAACTCCTCAGGCGTTGTAATGGTGTATGCATAGACACAAATAGCCATCCAAATAACATTTAAAACCATCAGTATTTGAATGTTGCCAAACTTGGCTGAAGCCCTTGAAGTTAAAAAGGCGCCTAACACGGCAACTAATTGAATTAATAATATACTAACAATGAGTCCCGTTGTGGAATCGGTGTCTCCCCAATCTAATTCTT
>NVWB01000078.1 GCA_002733575.1 Blastopirellula sp.
ATAAACTGTGTATCCAGTTTCCAGCCGCCGTGGGTATCAAAGCTTCCGGCTTCGACCAATAGTTGGTCGGCATGAATTGAGAAACTGGCAATGAGAGAAAATAAGAGGGCTAAACAAGTATATCGCATGGTTGTTTGTCTGAACGTAGGAAGGAATTGAGGGAGTGTAAGTTCATGTGACTGATCTGATAGTATACCAGACGAGCCTGATTTTGGCTATTTACTAATCGTATGGGCAAATTTTAGTCTGCCGGTTTTCCCATCGTAATACTGAATCACCACTTGAGGGTGCGGGAAGGCGACCCACCGGTCTTCGTCTCGGGTGATTGGGTTGTTGGTTACGTTATTCATCTGAATGACACAGAAGTGAGGTTGGTCGCCCATTTCTCTTGGGGTATCGGGCAGCAGGTAACTGCTCCACATGATGTTGCACTCGCGTGGGCCGTATTGGAATTTTCCGTTCAGCGGACGGTAACCTTCAGCCCCGATGTTGTGGTTCAACGATTCATGCGGGCCCGAGGCGAACTCGTAGACGTTGTCGGTAATCTCGATTGCAAAGCTGTTATGCAAGTCGCCCGTTAATAGCATCACAGGTTTATCGAGTTCGTCCCAGAAGTTGAGCAACTCTTCGCGCTCGTGCATGAACACGGTCCAGGCTTCGCCTTTATCTGGAATCTTCGTCGGGTCATGATTCAACCCAGTATGCGGAATCATAAAGTTGACCGAGGAGACGATGAACAGAAAATCGGCATCGCTGGCTGTGATGCCAGCTTTAAGCCAAGCCAGTTGTTCTTTGCCCAGCATGCTTTTGTCCGCCCTGTCTGGATGGGCAAAGTCCGGGTCGTCTCGATGGGATCGGGTGTCGAGCATAAAGAAATGACAGTTCGACATTTTAAAGTCACCGTACAGGCGTCGACCGATAGAGTACGGTGTAGTTCCATCTGCAACTGCCGCTGGCGAAATCTTAAGTTGCTGGTTTCCTTTGGTTGCATCAATTTGATAAACACCAGCGTTCGGGGCGCCAGGATATTCATCTTTGGCGGCCACTTTGTCTCCGAACTTTTTACCGCCCCAGTGGATTAACAGATTTGACATCTTATCTAGCGGCAGCTTAGAAAAATCAGCGGCTGGGTCTGTCAGTACATTACTGCCTTTGGAAAGCTGGGCATTACCAAAATGGATTTCCGACTCAAACGCCATCGGGTTACTCCAGCCCAGATAGTCCATCCAAGCTTGTGTGCCGATATCGCGGAAGGTGGCTCGGCGTTCTTTGAAACCCGTTTGACCACTGCCGGCAATGTCGTTGACCATTTCGTGATCGTCAATCGTGAAGAGCGAAGGTACATTGCGGTGATAGGTCGAGAGACTGGTTCCTCGTTCGAGATACAACTTGTAGTTTTCCCAGACACCGACAATCGATGGAATGAGATCAATTTTGGCCGGTGCTTGATCTACGCCGACTTGTTTTTTCCAATCGGCCAGCGGCATTTGACGTTGATTCTCGTAGATAAAATCTCCATTGAGAATCGCAAAGTCGATCTCGCCCATGTGGTCTTTGACCAGAGTGTCGTAGCTTGGAAGTTTAACGATGCCGGTTTTAGAATCAGGGTACTGCCGATTGCCACAGGCAAATTCAAAACTGAAATTGAATAACCCTCGCGGATTGTGTTTCTCATTCCTGGTAGTCTCGGCAGTGGGCCAAGTTTTAAAGCTGCCGCTTTTCGCTGGCGATCCGCCTTGAAGCCGCACTTGGTAATAGTATTTCGTATCCGGCTTTAAATTTTGAAGAGGAACAACGCCGGTGTTATCGTGGCTTAGATCCGTTTTGACTAACAGCGACCGTTGATTTAGTTCATCACTCTTGGTTCCAAAATCCACATAGACTGTGCCCTCTCGATGAGTCCGCACCCAGACTGACATCTGAGTTGCTCCTGGTCTACCAAGAATCGGCCCATGCGTAATTCGGTTTTCAGCGGCACTGGCACCCGATGAAATAGCAACTAGGGTTAGAACAGACAAAAGTACATGAATAGAAGAACGCATAGGATTAACTTCGGTTCAAAGTAGTGTTGGGGGAATGCTGAATCACGTCAGATTCTTTACAATAGTCTAGCGTCTAGAAACAGCGATTGAAGCATTTCCCGAGGAAAACCGACATTCTAGAGCACTTTTTTGATTGAACCCTGCAAGATTTCTACTTGAATTGCATTTTATGAAATACTTTGAACGGCTTTTATTAGTTTGGCTATGTGCTAGTTCGGCGTTGGCCCTGTATTGGGTTGACCTATTTGGCGAAGAGACTTTTGATCCATTCGTCTGGGGCGAGCTTGCAATAAAGCCCGTGATCGCGATAACCATGTTTTGCATTGGCTGGCTGTTGCCCCGTAAAGAAATTGATGAAGTGGCCCGGCGTTGGCCAACCGTGTTGGGTGGAACAGCAGTGCAGTATCTTTCGATGCCGCTATTGGCGCTGTTGATATGTATCCTGTTTGGTATCGAGGGCGATCTTCGTCTTGGAGTTTTAATGGCCGGTTGTGTGCCAGGGGCCATGGCTTCAAACGTGTTGACATTATTTTCCAAAGGAAACGTCAGCTACTCAGTAGGGCTCACGACTTCTGCCACTTTACTTTCGCCAATCATTGTTCCAGTCGCGTTATTGATGCTCAATTCATTTACTGATGATCTGCCACTCGGGAAAATGGCAGTTACATTACTGTGGACCGTGGTAGGCCCTGTGTTGGCTGGGCATCTAGTCGGTCGATCACTCCCACAGTATGAACACATTGCCAAAGTCGTGGGATCACTCGTCGCGAACGTGGCCATCTTATGGATTATTGCAGTCATCGTTGGACTGACTCGCGATAGAATCGCAGCTGCCAGTATCGGATTGATCTTACCTCTACTGTTGTTGAATTTATTAGGCTATGCCGCAGGATACTGTGGTGCGAAGTTGATGAAACTACCGAACTCGATGCGACGTGCTTTGACTTTAGAAGTTGGTTTACAGAACGCCGGGCTTGGCGCAATGTTGACGTTGAGAGTGCTTGAGAACGAAACCGCCGCAATTCCCACCGCTATCTATATGTTCGGCTGCATGTTGACTGGAACGATATTGGCAACCTTCTGGTCGATGCAAGATCCGAGCGATGAATCGGATGAAGTCACTGCTGCCCAAGTTGTGACCGAAGGACAAGAGTAACGAATGCTAATCGGAATTTTTGCAGACACGCATGATCATTTGGATAACATCCGCAAGTCAGTGGCAGTGTTTAATGCGCACCAGTGCGATTTGATTTTGTTTGCTGGCGACTTCGTTTCCACCTTTGTATTGCCACCGATGCGAAAGTTGAACGCGCCAATGATTGCCTGCTTCGGCGATAACGAAGGCAACAAAACCGGGCTCTACGGCGGCATGACCATCATTGGAAAGTTGGGCGAACCGCCGTTTGGATTTAAAACCGAGTGTGGTAAGAAAATATTACTGACCCACCAGCTATGGCTGATCAAAGATTATGGCGAAGCCGAAATCATTGTCTACGCACACACCCACAAAGCAAAAATTCATACCGACGATGCAGGCCGGTTATTCATTAACCCCGGCGAAGCCAGCGGCTGGAGCAACGGGAAACCATCGGTTGCTCTATTAGATACCGAAACGATGCAGGCCGAACATCTTTGGTTAGATGATGTCGAGCTACCGGTTTAGGCTGAAGTTAATTTTTTAGTCCCGAAAGGGACGAAGTCACCTAGCCTGGTTGGCTTTAGCCCCAGGAAAATGTATCGCATAAATCAAGAGAAACCGGAGGGGTGACGTCGATTCAATGCGTAATTTTCAGACACTTCTCGCTGAACTCCACCGAACATTCAATGCCACGGTTACTAAAGCTCTATCGATACTGTGTTTGTCCCAATAACAGAATAAAACCATTATGAATAAGAGACACAAGAAAAATTAATCACGCAAAGGCCCAAAGGCGCCAAGAAGGTGTGAAGCAAACCCCTTAGCGACTTCGAGGCTTCGCGTGAAAACCTTTTTTTTCGACATGATGAACATGATCTCTAAGATAAATTCTGAAATCCATTCCTCTGTTGACTCCGTGTTTAAAATTTCTTTCTTGGCGTCTTTGGGCCTTTGCGTGAGAAATTCTTTTGAAGGACTTAAATGATGAACGAAAATGAACTTGGAAGATTCTTGCAGGTACAGGGCGACAGTATTGCTGGTTCACTCGACGTCGTCCCTTCCGGGACTTTCTTGAAATTAGATTCTACCCCTGGGGATGAATCCCCAGGCTAGGTGACTGCGTCCCTTTCGGGACTGAGAAGACTTGTGAATCTCTGTTGGATTTTTGCAAAAACTCGGAACACAATGTTTCTAAATGCACGAGTTCGAATAAAACACTCTACTTAATCACCCAAAATCTCGCTCACCGATTCATCAATTCCGGCAACCATACCATCAAGATCGAGATGATCTTCTTCGAGCCCAAACGGTTCCTCGACATAGCGGGCGATGCCTTCTCCGGCAAAAGCAAAATAGGCAATGGTCATGGTCAGGGGAACTGTCCAGTATTTAAAGTCATCAACCATCTCCCAAGGCAGCACAAGTAAATAGATTGTGATGCATTGCACACTAAATGACCTCCATGAGATCGACATCAGTGTGTTTTTAATTCGTTCGCAGCCGCCACATACATTAAGCAGTACACGTGCTTCGCTATCGAGCACCCAAATTTGTTGATCATTCAATTTCCCCTCAGACTTCCAAGTTTGGAATGTACGATAGATGCGCCCTGCGATGTAGCTAGGCAAGTGCTTTGGTTCGGTTGTTGCGTGCTCGAACCCTGGCAAGCCTTGAAGCTGGGGCTCGTTGCGCAAGTGTCCTTTTAAGCCAGTACAAAATGCAACAATTAATTGTTTCATCTGCAAGCGATCTGCCGCGTTTAATTCGGGTAGTTCTTTTACTTTGACTGCCAAGTTGCGGCTAACATTTACCAGCGAGCCCCATAGAGTTCGGGCTTCCCACCAGCGTTCGTAGGCGCGATTGACGCGAAATGCGATCACCAGGGCCATCGCAAACGATAAGGCCGCATCAATGGCAATCGGGATATCGGGGATATTGGAAAACGGCTGATATTGTTTGAAGTAGGTGAGAACACTGTAGGCACCCCAGGGCAACGACCACAGGCCTACTTTCAATAGTGGAACGGTGAAGCCCGCATTTTTGTGCATCGATTCGATCATGGGCAAAGGTGGCTATCAAGGTAAATTGGATAGAATGTTTTACAGCTTGCTACTTATTTTGAATCGAGAAGGGTGAAATAGCTACCAGGAAGAGCGATTTCTTGGGGAACTTTTTAAAATTTGGACGTTCAGAATTTGCAACGACGCAGGGTCTAGGTTCAAATAGAGAGTACCTACCTTGATTCAAACCAAGAGATTTCTCGCCCCTATATTATTTTCGTCTAGGAGATCCCACAAATGCTACGTCTTACACTCGGTTTATTTGCATTGAGTCTATTGACTGTTCATGCCGCCGCTGACGACCCAAATACGCTAACTTCCAAAGAGAGCAAAGCTGGCTTTGAATTGCTGTTCAACGGAAAGAATTTGGATGGCTGGAAGCATAGCGGCAATTGGGTGGTTGAAAAAGGCGTGATGACGCGAGAAGGCAGGGGAGGTAGCTTAGTCTATCAAACAAAAAAGATACCCGATAACTTTGAATTACGATTCGAGTGGAAAGTGGGCTCCGGCAGCAACAGCGGAATTTATTATCGACCTGGCCAGTACGAATACCAGATTTTAGATAACAGTAAACATGCCGATGGAAAGAATCCGCGAACCAGTGCGGCTTCGGTTTATTTTTGCATGGCACCTTCACACGATGCAACCAATGCACCCGGCGAGTGGAACCAAGGGCGAATTGTTTGCCAGGGAACCGTCATACAACATTGGCTTAACGGAGAAAAAGTAATCGATTTTGATTACACCGACAAACAGTGGGCCTGGAACGTCGAGCTCTTAAACAACCGTGGCGGAAACTTGGCGGCTCGTGGAGCCAATTTAAGTTTGCAAGATCACGGCGACCCGGTTTGGTATCGCGGTATTAAACTGCGTAAGCTTGGTGCGGAAGATAAAATCAATCACGCCACAGTCACGCCTGCCGAAATTCCGGTGGATGTGCTGAAGGCCGAGAAAGAGAAATTGGATCGAATCCTGGCCGCTCGCGCCAAAGCGGCTGCAAATAAAAAGAAATGAGAACCTCAAAGGCGTATAATCTATTTATAGTGGATCGGCGTACCCAAAACTACTTTCTAGTTTTATGAAACACTAATTATCTAGGATCAAAAAAATGAATCGCCTAGCAAGTCGTTGGTTGATTGTGGTAACTGCTTTCGTTCTTATATGCAGTGTCGTTGCTAGTCATACCACTGCGGCCGAGTTTAGAACCTGGAAGGACTCGAATCAAAAAACATTGATCCAGGCAAGATTCGTTGGTTACGATAGAGCCAGTCTTAGTGTGACACTAGAAAAACCAGATGGAAAAAGAGAGACCATCGTTACGACTAAATTAAGTTTAGATGATCAGCGACATGTGGAACGAATCGTGAAGAAAATCCTGGCAGGATTTGCTGCCGATGCACGTTCGGCCACAAGTCAAGATTGGCCTTGGTGGCGTGGTCCGAATTCCAATGGAATTGCAGCCCCAGGTCAGTCCGTGCCAACGACTTGGAATGAAACAGAAAATGTGGTGTGGAAAACGCCGGTGCCAGGTCGTGGTCACAGTTCTCCTGTGGTTGTCGGAAACAAGATATTCTTGACGACCGCCGATAAAAAAGCACAGACACAATCGGTACTCTGTTATGCACGCGATACAGGCAAACCGCTCTGGGACAAAGTGATCAGCCGGGGTGGTTTCAATAAAAAGGTGCATTCCAAAAACACGCATGCTTCACCGACCTTGGCTTGTAGCGGAAAGCAACTTTTTGTGGTATTTAACAGTCACGATTCGGTTCAGCTTTCTGCACTCGACTTGAACGGAAAAGTTTTGTGGCAAACTCAGCCTGAACCTTTTGAGCCGATGATGTTTGAGTTCGGTTATGCTCCTTCGGTTCTGCTTTATAAAGACACGGTGATTGTCACGGGTGAATATGAAGAAGGCTATATCATTGCTTATGATCAGAAAAGCGGAAAACCACGCTGGGAGATTTCTCGGCCAATGATCAGCTTTTCCACCCCAGTGATTGCCCATGTTGCAGGCAAAGATCAACTGCTGATAAGCGGGGGAAGTCGTGTTTCAAGTTACGATCCCAATAATGGAAACCTACTTTGGGAAACCAAAGCCACAACTTCGGCCACCTGCGGAACCATGGTCTGGGATGACGAACTGGTGTTTGCCTCAGGCGGTTACCCTAAAAAGCAGACGGCGGCCATCAAGGCCGATGGGTCTGGCGAAGTGGTTTGGACGAACCAAATTAAATGCTACGAACAATCGATGTTGGCATACCAAGGACACATCTACGCTATGAGCGACGATGGCATCGCATTTTGCTGGAATGCAAAAACAGGGGAACAAAAGTGGAAAGTTCGAGTCGGAGGCCCCGTAAGCAGTTCGCCTGTACTGGTGGGTGACACCATCTACCAAGCCAATGAAAAAGGTGTTTTGTTTGTCTTCAAAGCCAATCCAGAACGCTATGAAGAAGTGGCCCAGAATCAGTTAGGCGATGAAATGTTTGCCACCGCAACCATCTGCGGCAATCAGATTTTCTTACGCACGGCGGATAGCACGAATGGCCCCCGACAAGAAACGCTTTACTGTATTGCGAACTAAAAATAAAATTCAAGTGATGGATTCAAGAGTTAATGTTTAATCAAGGCACAAATAATTATCAAAACCCTGTCGTGTTATCTGGAGTTCGAAACGGAGAATCTTACACGTCCCTCGTTGCTTCACTTTCGGAATTTAGCTTGCAAGGAAAAATCGTTGGATTTTCGCAGAACAATTTTTACTCGTATCATCATCGTGAAGCAAAGTCTGGCTATTATGAAATGATTTGCTACCCCTCTGCCTGGTCTTCTGCTTCATCGATTCAGTACGAACGATTCTTTTCTATTGGTAGCGTGCTGATAGGATTTATTATATTCCTTGTGAGCTTTGGGGTGTTCTATGCAGGGTGGATTGCTCAATCTCACACTGGTACAGCGGTATACATTTTGCCAATACTAGGCCCTATTGCTGGGGTGGTTTGTATCATCGGGGCGCGACGATTAAGACTTGCTGTGCTTACACAGAATTCACGCTACTGCTGGGTAGCTCCCCCGTTATATGGGAAAGAGACGGAACTGCGTGAGTTGCTTCTCACAATACCAGAAGTGAAAAGCAGCCTAGATGACGCAGAATAAGTGCTTAATCTACCGATCAGACATCGGTATTCGAATGCAGTGCAATTCTATTCCCTTCGCTATCTAACACCAAAGCTCGAAATCCATGAGGCCCGATGCTATGAGTGGGCTCAACTAGTTTGCCACCCGAGCTTTCAACTTTCGAGACAGCATCTTGAATTCGGCCATCGACATTCATGTAAACGAGCAGCCCATGCTGGGTGATTTTGTCTGAATCGCCTGGAACGAGACAGCCCCCGTTTCCATCTTCATGGTGAAGTACGGCGAATTGAATGTTCTCGAACTTCTCAATCGAGACCTTGTTTTCTAATACATTACGATAGAAAGTGGCCGCTCGTTCTAAATCCACGACTGGAATATCGACCCAAACAACACGGTTTTTTGCGGAATTGAAATCACTCATTTGGTTGATCTCTTTTAAAGAGGATTGTTGTGGCATTTGGATGTACGCCATTCTGAAATGGAGTTGACTTAAATTACTTTAATGGTTGTTTCTTCAGTTTGCAATCACGTCGCGAACAATCAGAAATTCATGGTTTAAACTGTCATGATCTTTGGCCTAGAATCTTTCATAACCTGAGAAGCTCCCGTGAAACCGAACTAGCTCAGGAGTACCCTCTTCATGTTGTAGCGGATTAGTTGGGCAACACACCCCTGATTGCTTTGAAGCATTATCTACAAACCACAGACCTAGATTTCGAGCGTGCTAAGGGTGGAATAAAAAACGGTGCATAATCCGGTGCAGTTGATGCAGATTTCCATGGAATAGACGCTTATCTACTAAAAGTGGTTGAAACATGCGAAATCAGACAATCCTTATTAAAGAAAATCTTATTCAAATGGTCAGAATAGTAGCAATCGGATAACTACGTTGACTTAGTTACCGCGTAGTTAGCAAGTACAAGAGATTACATGTATTCTCAATCCAATTCACCTTCCCAATCACTATCCTTCATGCCAAGGTTCATTTTAAATTCTTTGAAGCCGCAGTAGACCACTGGTACTACGAATAAAGTTAGTAGCTCAAAGACCATGCCACCGAAGACTGGCCAAGCCATTGCTTTGGCTACATCGGCCCCTCGCCCGGTGGAGAGTAAGACTGGCAATAAAGCGATGATGGTGGTGAATGTGGTCATGAGGCAAGGTCGAATTCTTCGCAATCCGGCTTCGACTGTTGCATTGCGAATGTCTTCTATAGTGGAGAGCTTTCGTTTGCGGAATACTTGTTCTAAATAAGTGGCAAGTACCACGCCATCGTCTACTGCGATACCAAACAGAGCGATGAATCCAACAAGTACGCCTGTGTTGACTTCTACGCTATTAATTGCCAGGAAGATGGCTCCACCTGCAAATGCTACAGGAATTCCTGAAAACACGCATAGAGCCAGTGGCAACTGTCGGAATTGCAGGTAGATAATAAACAAGTTGATTAACCCTACAACTACAATCAGCCCAACCGGGGTATGCCAGAGGATATTCCGAAACTGGTAAGAAGATTGATCGGCTGGATCGGGAGCAGGGATGCTAAGCAGTGGACCAAGCCACCACATACGTTGATTGGTGACCACTTGTTCTTCAAACGTACCGACTACCATCAGAGCATACCCTTCAGGGATTTTCAATGTCTCATTTGACTGTGATTGATGAATTGAATCTTCAACAATTTTTGCCGTCTGAAGATCACCTTCTACACCAGCAGAGGAGAATGAGACATGTGCGACTAAGCGTGCATCTTCGCTATTGATTACACCTGGCCCCCACGTAGTATCCATTTTGGCCAACAATCCCAACGGCACAACCGCTCCAGAGTGAGTTACCACTGGAAGTTTCGATAGTTCTTCTACGCGTTCTCTTATATCTCGTTGATAGCGAACTCGGATGGGATATCGCTCGCGGCCTTCTACAGTCAGAGTTAAGTTCATTCCCCCAAGTGCTGATTCAATAATCTGATTGACCATCATGGTTGACATTCCGTATCTGGCTGCCGCTTCACGATCTACTTCAAACTCGATATAGGGTTTTCCCAATACAATGTCAGGGTTCACGGTAGCAGCATTGACATGCGGAATACCCTTTAGATGTTGTGCAACAGCAAGAGATGCTTCTGCCAAGCCTTCTAGACTATCTCCATAGATGCGAATCGCCATAGATGCCTTGATACCACTTTGTAACATTACTACGCGACCTTCGATGGGTTGCAGTGGAGAAGCTGGCGTAACACCTGGCAGTGTAGCAATAGCGTTGATCTGATTCCAAATGTCATCAGGTGTGATGCCAGGTCTCCACTCACTCTGAGGTTTGAGCATTACATAGGTTTCGATCATAGCAGCAGGTGCTGGATCGAGTGCGGACTCGGCTCGACCGATTTTTCCTAATACGTTCTCAACTTCAGGGATTTCTTTAATCAGAGAGTCTTGAGTTTGTAGAACTTCCATTGCCTGAGAAAAACTAGCGGCAGGAAAGAGCGTTGGCATATAGAACCAACTACCTTCATCCAGGGCAATCCAATCATCTGTTTTTAAGCCAGTGAACGTATGCTTTGCTGTTACATAGCCGGGCACTTCGTTTAAATCTGTTCCAATAAACTTGGTTGCTTGTTCGACCGGGAGTAATACTTTGGGTAAACCAAACCAAGCTCCAAAACCGAGTAGCACGACGAATGATGGAAAGCAGAGAAAGAGCAGCTTATGGGCAAGGAATAATCGGAGAGTCGGTTCATAAAAAAAGTGAATGATCCGACTGACTGGATTAGATTCAACTGGTTTCAGTTGTTCAGAGAACGTCCAATAACCAGTCAGCCACGAAATACCTGCAAATCCTAGAGAAAGCACAACACCGTTGATTGATAAATATGTGGCTACCGTATCACTCCATAGCCAGTAAAAGGTGAGAGAACCTAAAAGGCTAAATACAGTGGCTCCCGTAAGTCGATACGGTAGCTTTATGCGATTTGAGTTAAAGAGTATCCGACTGAGGAACGGAACGATGGTGATGGCAACAATGAGTGCTGCGATCAATGAAAAAGTTTTAGTCCAAGCGAGTGGAGCAAATAATCGATAGTCTCTTCCAAGCAACATAAACACGGGTAGGAAGCTCACGATGGTTGAGGTGACAGCAGTCACTACAGCCGGGGCAACTTCTCCAGCCGCTTTCTGAATAACGATCAACCGCTCCCGCTTTCCACCTGGGCGTCCTTCTTGTTCCCAATTGGCTAAGTGATCATAGATGTTTTCGGAGACAATGATGCCCATGTCGACCATCGTGCCAATAGCGATGGCAATCCCGGCAAGTGACATGATGTTGGCATCGACTCCAAACTGTTCCATGGCAATAAAGGCCAGTAGAACAGCTAACGGCAGAGTGATTGCGACGACAAAACTAGCCCGCACATGCAACAAAAAGAGAAGTATCACAACGGCGGTGATCATAACTTGCTGAGTCAGTGCAGTTGTAAGCGTGCCAACGGTTTCATCGATCAAAAAAGTTCGATCATAAATTCCACGAATTTTCACACCATTGAGACTTGGTTCGATCTTCCGTATTTTCTCTTTTACCCGAGCAATCACGTCGCGTGGGTTTTCACCAAAACGCATCACTACCACGCCGCCAACAGCTTCTGCGCCATTTAAGTCGATGGCCCCTCGCCGAAAGTCTGGGCCAAGTTGGACAATACCTAGATCACGAATCCGAACAGGGATTCCTTCGCGTGACAGAATTACCGTTTGTTCAATGTCTTCAACAGTCTGAATGGGGTCTTGCTCAGAGCCAATAAAGCCCTTGCCACGAATAATAAACTCCATGCCGTTGGATTCAATTGTCTTTGCACCTACATCAATGTTGGAGTCCTTGACTGCTTTAATTAGTTTGTCGAGTGGCACATCGTGGAACCTCAGTTTGTCAGGATCAACTTCAATCTGGTACTGGCGAACATACCCTCCCACGCTTGCAACTTCACTTACGCCTTGCACTGATTGCAGTTCGTACTTCACTATAAAATCCTGCATGCTTCGCAGGTCAGCAAGATTCATTCCATCCGGTGAATCTAAAACATAGTAAAAAACTTGCCCCAGTCCTGTGGCATCTGGCCCCAAAGTAGGAACGACACCTTGAGGTAGCGAGGCGGCGGCTGTACCTAACTGTTCTGAAACACGAGAGCGTGCCCAGTAAAAATCGGTGCTATCAGAAAATGTGACTTGAACAAAACTGTACCCGAAGAGGCTTTTCCCACGCACACTCTTTGCTTCAGGAACAGCAAGTAACGCAACCGAAAGCGGATAGGTCACTTGATCTTCAATATCTTTTGGCGATCGCCCCGGCCATGCGGTAAATACAATAACTTGGTTTTCACCCACATTGGGAATGGCATCAATCGGAACTTGTGTCGTGCAGTACGCGCCATAACCTATCAAAACGAGAGCAAGAATTGCTACGATAAGTCGTTCACGAATACAAAAGTTAATAATGGGTTGCAACATAATTAATTCACCGACGAAGTGCCGCCTCCCATGGGTTGGTTACTTTGTTCTTTTTCAGCACCTATGGCATCGGATTCAAGGTGTCCATTCACAGGAAACTGATGCACTTTGTTGCCACAACGCAACATTTGACTCCCGTAATATGGATTAATTAACTGATCATTCGCCTGGAGCCAATCGCCTCCTCCTTCTTTGACATGCGGGCAGTAGAAATGAGTAAACGCTGTTTGAGCACCCTTGCCCCGTACTTGAGTGGCCAGTGAAACAACGGCATGACTAATTGGTTTAAATGAGATTCGAGCCTTGTCTATGTCCATGTGATGTAAATGCTCTGCGGCCCCTGCAATCTCAGTAAACTCTTTCCTTAAAGCATCAGAGAATGCTTCATCTTTTGCAAACTTCAGTGATAACTGATGGAGAGAAGTTGCTGCCATAGGAGTTGGTTTTTGATCTGCTGCCAAAGAACTTTGAATCGTAAAATATGCTTGATAAAGTTGTTCAAGCTCGTCTCCATTTTTATCAGTGACTGGAGTTACGTGAATATGCTCAAACTCCAGAGGGCCTTTTTTCTTTTTTAATGCCGCAATGGCTCGCGTGGGATCAATTAAACTTGGTTTTCCACCTAGTTGCATTTGCGAGTCAATGAGGAAGTTGCCCGCTGTGGCTACTTTTTCACCTTTTTCTAAGCCCTTGAGTATGACCACTTTGTCTTTCAGGATAGGCCCAATAGTTACAGGACGAATTGAAAAGCGGCCTGGTTCTGTTTCAACGTAGACCACACTATTGCTCCCCGCCATTAGTAATGCAGAGCGAGGTACATAGATTGATTTCGGTGGATCAACCGGTTGATCCGTGTATCCAAAACGAGTGGTTGGAATTAAATCCATGCCACAAATCGGGCAGGGTCCAGGTGAGTCACGAATTATCTGAGGGTGCATTGGGCTAATCCAGCGACCCGCCAATTCCGCATCATAGACCTTTCCTGTTTGACCTATTGGGATAGAAATTGAGGCCGATGCGTAATCCCCTGGTCGTAATGAACGGTCGTTATTCAAAAATTCGACCCGCACACCAACGGTTCTTTTAAGTGCATTAACGGTTGGGTCAATAAAAGCAATTCGACCTTGAAATGTTTTATTGGGAAGTGATTGAACCCTTGCATTGACGAGCTGGCCAAATCGAATGCGTGAAGCATCTTCTGGAAAAAGTTCAAGCTTTAACCAAACTGTCGAAAGGTTGGCAATACGGTAAATCGGTTCGCCTGCTTTAACATACTTGCCTTCTACTGCCAGCTTTTCAGTAACCGTTCCACCCATAGGTGCATAAATAGTCAATCGTGTTTTAGGCTCGTTGCTTTCTATCAATACACGAACCTGCTCTTCAGTCATCCCTAGTTCAATAAGTTTTTGCCGAGAACTTCTGACGAGTCGTTCCTGAGTGCTCCGTACGATTTCTAATGTGCCTTGTCCCATTCTCAGAAAGGATTTCTGACTCTCTAGATATTCAACCTGGGCAGTGTAGAGTTCGGGGCTGTAGATAACTGCCAAGTGATCACCTTGGGCTACATCCACTCCGGTATAATCAGCAAACAATCGTTCCAAGCGACCATCGATATAGGAAGAAATCGTTGCCATTCGACTTTCATCAATGGCAATGGCTCCTATCGTTTCGATGGTAGAGATCACTGGCTCCAGTTTTACTTCTTCGGTTTGAATGTTTGCCAAACGCCTTTGAGCAGGGTCAATCTTGACTGACAATTCATCTAAGTCAGCGGCTCCTCCAGCATTCGCATCAACTAGGGCCATGCCACAAATCGGGCATCTTCCTTCTGTAGGCTGTCGAATCTGGGGGTGCATCGGACAGGTAAAGACCTTGTCGATTCCGCCTGAAGAATCCACTGGTTGACTACCGCCCGCCGTAATCCACCCAACACGTTGCGCTAAGCCCATTGCAAAAATGAGTAGTAATCCAACAAACAAAACGGAACAGGGGACCATTAGTTTCAATAACCACCAAATCCAGGGTTTACTTTGAAGAGAGTTTATTTCTGGATGAAGCTGTGCTTCAACAATCTCTTCAGTCGTGTCAGTCGGTTCTTGAGTGGACATTTTGTTGTCCTTCTAATTGAAAATAGGTTTAGTAAAAAAGTGAGCAGCCAGAGACAAAGCAATTGCATGGGGGTTGGAACCGTGCCAGAGGCAACTGATCTCCCCTGGCTGCTCTAGTCTTAAGAACTACTCAATATGCTGAGAGTCATCGTGCTGATGCCCCTCATGGTCATGTTCTATTTGATCATCTGGATTCGATTCTGCCTTTGCAATTTTCTCGGTCTTTTGGTCTTCACTCAGTTTTTCCCAATCAGGCAAACAGCCATCACAACAAAAACCAATCTTCTGGTTATTCCAGATCGTTGAACCGCCATCAGGAGTCACTTTGCCTCCCATGATCGGGCAGGCTGTATTTACGGCAACAGATGAGATTACCGGCTTCACTTCCGTAGAGCACCCGCTAGTCAAACAAATTGCCACAAGAAATAGGGTCGCTAATACGATACGCATCGTTTTTATAATCCTTTTTATTAACCTAGCAGTCGTTGCTTTTGCCTTGCCTATTATTTTAAGCAAGGAACATTGTCAACGAATACTGAAAATGAATATATCTAATCACCGATGCTAAATTAATGATTTAACAAGAGTCTTAATATGTGCAAGCATGAGAGAGAATGCAGATTAAGTCTGCCAAATGCACAGTAGAGTTTGGAGAGATGGTGAATCAAATTCACTATAATTTTGATCTGTAAAGCAGTGGCTACTATGCTCTGCTGGCCTAGAATCAAGATAATGAATTGCACTGAATGTGATCAATTCCAGATTTTCAGCGGTAAGTTCAGAGTTGCCCGTTGCGGCAAGAGGTTGTTCATCGCTACCTCCCCCATCACACTGACAAAATGCACCTGATTGAGAGTCAGGCTGGTTCTCAGAGCAACAACAGCGACCAGAAGAACAACAGGAAACCGAGTTCTTTTGGCAACTTGAGTCGCTTTTAGAAATGTCTTCTATAGAGTGACTTGCTGAAGAATCACAACAAGAGTTCACTTGCTGCGAATCATCTCGGCAACTACAAGATAAAACACCAGCAGAAACCGACTGCACCAATAGCGAAATAATCGCTAAAAGTGTAACGGTAGTTTTTGCTAAGCCAGTGTTCATTATGTGTTTCGTCAGAGAGTACGGTTATTGCTTGTATACGTTATCTTACTTCTAAGTCTTAATAATATCCATACTTCTTTTTACGGCTGAAATGGCTTCTGGTTCTTTTCTAGGGGTAAATCTGCTCCAGCCGCTTGTTGAATCCTTGCTAAAGCCGTTGCTAAGCGACCTTTGGCCCTGTGATATTCTAATTGTAAGGTAAGAATATTCCGCAAATCACTCACGACTCGATCAAACTCAACCGTGCCTGTGCTGTAAGCTTGCTGATCTGCTTTCAGTGTTTGTTCGGCTAGTGGCAGTATGGTATTTTGATAAAGATTCGCCGTTTCGCTGGCTGATTTGGCTTGTTCCCAAAGATCACGCAGCAAAGCATCGTAGCGGTTTATCGTATCTTCCACTGTTGCATGGGTGGCGAAATGCTTGGCGTTCGCTTCCTGTTCGATTGCATCGTATTTTTCGTGCCAAATTGGAATACTCATCTGTACTCCAACTGCCCAAGCATCTTGCCCCACTGTAACAACATTAGATGGAGGACGATTATCATCCATTGCATACCAAGAGGCACTTAACGAAAAATCGGGTCTTCGTTGCAAGCGAGCTACCTCCACCCCCCAGCGGCTTGCTTCAGTCCGCAATACGGCAGCAACAATATCAGGTTGTTGTTCAGTTGCAATTTGCCTTAACTGATCATGAGACCAATCAGGCAGAACAACATCCAGATTTGAGATGGTTGCAACCGAGTGCTCAGCCGGTCTTCCTATTAGCCGATTCAAGTCAGACCGTGCGGACTCAACCTGTTGATTTAGTGTCAGTCGTTGTTCTTTCAGACGGCTAATTTCAAGCGTTCCCAGAAGTACATCTCCTTGAGATGCTTGCCCCGCTGTAATACGGGCATTTGCAATCTGGATCAATGATTGCAAAAGCTCATCGTTCGCTAGATTGACTTCAATCTGCTTCTCTAGCACAAACAAACGATAAGACAATGAGCGAATATCGGCAGTGATCTTAAGACGTTCTGCTTCATAGACCTGCTCAATCGCAAGTGATTCGATAATGGCTTGCTGTGCTTGAGCATCTAATCTCTCAAGCCATGGAATCCGTTGCATCAAAGTCAAGTTCGCTCGTTGTGATCCAGCAGCGGTTTCAATCGGTGCTGCGAATATATTTGCACCTATCGTAGGATCAGGGAGTTTATCGATATGTGCTACGCGAAACTGGGAAGCCGTTAGCTCTTGGCTCAAAGCTTGCAAACGAGGATTCTGAGCTAAAGCAAGATAGACCAATTGATCTACGGAGGCTGCACTTTGGTCTAGAGCTTCAGGTGGAATAGAAGGGAGTGTCGATTGAACAGAATCAATTGCAGCTGGCTCTTGCCAATTCACCTGCTTAATTTCACTGGCAGGAAGAGTCTTCACTCCTTCGGTAAATTGATCTGCATTCACCGATGAGGAACTATAACTAGGTACAGAAGACTTTGAGCTAGCACAGCCTGCTAAAGTAATACCTAAGAAGGAAGCCATTAGAATTGAGAACATTCGTAATGAACGACTCTCATAAAACGTATTGGCCAGTGGCCGTGCCATCGCTATTTCCCTTAAGTAAACGACAAAAACAACCGTTGCAATCATCTAGACGACTGCGGTTACTCTTGCGCATTGCTAATCAAATTGGCACGGTTCCAGTAGATTTATCGGTTAGATTCAACCAATAAATGAATGCAACAATATTGAAAGAACCATTTTCAAGCATTTCTATTCAGGCAACCCTTACCGAAAGATGTTAATAAGAGCGGAGGGTACAGGAATCGAACAACCGCCCTATGGCCCGAGGAATACGCATATTCTGAAATAAGCGGTGCATAATCCGGTGTAGTTGATGAAGATGACTCAATGGATTATATGCACTGATTTCATGCATGGGAACCATTCTCGGAGTAAATAAAAGTTCAAATACAAGTTCTGCTGAATAGTTCCTTTCTCCATTGATTTGTCCACAATTTGGCGGTCTGCCACAATTTTGGCTATAATTGGCATCGACATCCAATCCGCCGAAGAGATTGAAGTCGCCGGCGCTGTTTGTGAGTTTCGCGAACTGCTCCTTGAGCGATACGATTGACTCACCTCACCATGGAATCCTGCAAATGCATATTACAAAGAACATCACCAACCAATCATTTTCGCTCACCTTCCGAGTCGTACTGCTGAACAGGGCAATGGTTGCAATTGCTTGCATTATGACATTCTCTTGTGCAACGAATGTGATGGCACAAGATGGATTTGCCGAATCGCCATCCCGCGGTCAGCCAGACGCAGCGGACGAACCGCAGATCGAATTGAACACGGACGACTACCAATCCTCGTGTGGAATTGAGGTCACTCAGGACGCGTCGTTGATCCAGGTCACCTGGCCGCTGGATTCCGGTCGGCGCGGCCGGCTGACTTTCGACCTCACACGCAATCGTCCGTTGATTCACACTGCCGCCGTGTCGGCAGGAGATTCTGCCTCGTTTCGGCCAATCGCCAAGGGGCTTGATCCGATGGTTCAGGTTCGCATTGGAAACCGTGATCTCGAAAAACGTGGTAGTTGGACAGTTTTCTTCGACCGTATGCAGAGGAAGCCTAGTGAAGTCTTTCGTGCCAAAATCGAACAGAAACGGGCGACCATCACCAGCAACGCGCGTCGCGCCACGCTCACGATTGGCGATGTTTCAGCGGGCCCTTTTCAGGGTCAACTGCGTTGGACTTTTTACGCCGGCAATTCCTTCGTCCTTCAGGAAGCGGTGATGAAAACGGAGCGGGACGGCACAGCTTATCTCTATGACACCGGCCTTGTCTGCCACGAGACCGAGCCAACTGAAATGTCATGGCGAGATTCGTTTGGACCACTCAAAACAGAAGCGGCTGACGCGATCAAAATGCCCAGGCACCTGGCCGTTCGCAGCAGAGCAATAGCTGCCCAGTTCTCCGGTGGATCGATCGGGATGTTTCCGCCTCCACACCGATACTTCTACCCGCTAGACTACTCCACCAATCTCAAGAACATCTGGATGGGGCCAAGCTATGGCAATCAATCGTCTTCCTTCGGCTTCGGCATTCGGCATGACCCCATGGGTGACAATCGCTATGTGCCTTGGTTCAACGCACCTCCGGGCACGGAGCAGGAAATGGGTGTCTTCCT
>NVWB01000079.1 GCA_002733575.1 Blastopirellula sp.
GAATACCTCGGAAGCGGAAGTCATAGAACTTGATCGACTTCTAGCTAGTGACCCTAATTTTCGACGTGAATTTCGTTTCCAGGCCGAAATCGATACCAATCTACGCGAGGCCTCTTTAGATCTTGCTCAGCCTAACAACCAAATTCTACCAGTCAACGAAAATCGAGAGGGTAAGGTTCAGATTGGTTGGCGATGGACTCTCGCATCGTTGGTTGCGATAGCAGCTATGGTAATGGTGATGATTGTTTATTCATACCAACCAAAGGCTGAGCCAACCATTGCTAAAATCACAGGATTAAGTGGGCCTCTCGAATGGACCGGAAATGGTGGTCGAGTTGTCCATAATCTGACAATTGGCTCTGAACTTTCAGGTGGAACAATTGATGGATTATCGCCTGATTCCTGGTTTGAATTAGAATTCAACGATGGGTCAACTGTCATGATCTCTGGAAACTCGATGTTAACGTTTTCGGATCGGAATCAGAAAGTCTTGTATTTAAAATCAGGTAACATCTCGGCGAATGTATCCCCTCAGCCTGAAGACTCTCCGATGATAATCCATACAAGATCTGCCATGTTAACTGTATTGGGTACGCGATTTGAAGTGGAAGCCGGTCTCTCTTCAACAGCATTAAGCGTAAGCGAGGGAGAAGTAAGACTGAAACGCTTGAGTGATGGTCAATCAGTCAATGTACCATCAAAACATCGTGTGGTTGCTACTGCGGGTGAACAAATGTTGAAGGAACGCATGCCTGATTATGTTCATTCTTGGAAGAGTCAATTACAAAATGGACCAACAAATACCTATGGAAAGTGGTCACCTACAACCGAAAAGCAGTCTGCATCTTTAAAGGCAATTCCATATGTTTCCAAAGACCGGGCACTCACGCTCTATCTACTTGGAATGCCAGTTTCTCGGGCTGACCATTCACCAGTGATATTGAAACCCAGGTCTCAGTTTACTGTACGTGGACGACTTGATTCTAAAGCTGCGATCTATATTGGCGTCCAAGTTGCTCACCCTAATGGAGAATTTGCTGGTAAATATCTTGCAAAATCAGCAATAAAAATAGATGGAGGACAAGACTTTGAGGCGGTCTATCAGCTTAGCGATTTTTCTCTCGATCCTTCAGTATCCCATATGAAGGATGTATTATCAGAGAAACCTGATGAACTGGTACTCACGTGTATTTGGTGCTTCACAAATACTGGTGGCCCAACGGGGTTAGGGGTCACCGAAATCGAGCTTATTCCGCCCAGTCTGCAGACACCTAGTTCATTATCTAAATAGAGTCTGCTTGCAATTATCATCACTTATCACACTAATTTGGAAATTTCATTGCTCATCATGGATTGTAACTTAACCAATAATTTGTTGACAAAATCCTTATGGTTGTTTGTTTTGGCAATCGTGATTCAACCTGGCAGGGCAGATGAGAACAATCTGCCTCCCATCACCTCCGCTGATTGGTCGACTTACAACCACGATGTTCGCGGATGGCGTTACAATTCAGAAGAAAAGGCAATCTCTGCAAAGAATGCAGCGGAACTTGGGGAAAAATGGAGGTTTCCAACAAGTGCATCAAAGGAGAGAATTGGAGTTATCCACGCGACTCCTAGCGTTGTAAATGGGCATGTTTACTTTGGTACCGCTACCTATCCAGCATTCTATAAATTAAAACCGAACGGCACAATAGCTTGGGTGTATCGTCTAGACACTGGTAGTGCATCTTCTTTAGCAGTTCCTCAAGGTGGACGGAATTTAATTGACGCAGCCAACGGCATACTAACATCGGCACTTGTTACTGATACGTCTGTTTTCTTTGGCAATTCAGCAGGAGTTTTTTATGCGTTAGATCGTTTGACCGGAGAGGAACTTTGGAAAGTAGATACCAGGGCCGAGGGCTTTCCGGGTTATCACCCGATCAATATCTTCAACTCTTCAGCAATATTAGCAGATGGTAAGGTCATCGTGGGTGGGGGCGGCTACGAGCACCCTTATCCGTTAAATCCAAGTTATCCCTGCTGCACAGGTCGTGGATTTGTGGTCGCGTTTGATCCTGCAAGCGGCAAGGTAATTTGGAAATACGAGGTAGGAGAAAAGCCAAAGAAATTTAGCGAGCCAATTGCCATTGTGGATGCCAATGGCAAACACATTTATCAGTATGGTCCATCAACAAGCTCGGTCTGGTCCACACCATCTTATGATGAAGAGTCTGGTACGATCTTCTTTGGTACCGATGTTCATAACTCGCCTCGTCAGCCGACCAAAGATAACCCTCGTATTGATACAAAGTACTCGGCTGCAGTGATTGCAGTTGATGTGAAATCGGGAAAAGAGAAATGGGTAACGCAGTTAAACAAAGGGGATATCTATAACCTATCGATGTCTGGCTACAATCCGAATACCGGACGCTATAAAGATTGTTCAATCGGTGATACTCCCAAAGTGTATTCGATTGAAGTTGATGGTCAAGAAGTCAAAGCAATTGGAGTTGGATGCAAAAACGGGGGCTTCTATGTACTTCAGGCAAGCGATGGTAGGCTTCTCGCAAACACTCCTATTTTCGAGGGAAAGCCAAGTTATCCGCTTCATCCAAAACCAGACCCGCGAATGATTGCATTGCCGAGCACAATTGGCGGTATTCAAACCGGTTGTGCGACAGATGGAAAGAGCGTTTTTACCAACGGGATAGACTGGTTACTTCTAAACTCAAAAAAACCGGGGAACCCTGAAGGCGGACGCGTTGTTAATATTTCCACTGATTTGGGAGTTGAGAACTGGCGTCACCAGCGGCCACAAATTCGCTCGGCTATTTACTCAGGAGGAGATCCAGTTGGCTCTGGTATTGCACTTGGGGGAGGAATTGCCTGCTTCACTCCAACCATTACTGAAAGGCTTGTGGTTCTAGAAGCCGATTCTGGAGATGTGCTGAAAGAAATATATATCGGTACGGTCTGGAGTGGCCCATCTATTTCACGTGGTCGTATCTATGTAGGTACAGGAAGTATACTTTTTTTGAAAAAACAAGATACCGGCATCCTTTACTCGTTCGGATTACCGGGCAAGGATGAAATTGATCAAATGGGAGCCGGAACAGAATCCCCCATCGATGCCTCTTAAAACCTTAAGGAACAAAATATTATGTTAATTAAAATATCAGCCCTACTAGTATGCTTACTGCTCTCAGTTGCTCCAGCGAATGCTGCTGAAGATTTCCAAGCCCCAGAAGGAATCAACTTTCGGAGAGCGAACATCCTCAGCGAAGGAACCCGTATGGCAGCAGAGGTTTTCTCTCGGGAGGATAGCAAAGGAAAGTTGCCAACTATATTAATGAGTCATGGCTGGGGTGGCACTGCTGAGGGGTTACGACCAGACGCGATTGTCTTTGCGAAAGCAGGATACCTTGTAGTAACTTTTGATTATCGCGGATGGGGCAACAGTGATTCACGGTTGATATCTTCAAGCACTCCAATCGAAAAAGATGGAAAGCTGATTGCAGAGGTAATTGAAGTTCAAGGGGTTGTTGATCCAATTGATCAAACAACGGATATTTTGAATGCCATTCATTGGGTACAGGGTGAAGAACAATGCGACATAGATCGCATAGGCATCTGGGGATCATCATTCTCTGGTGGGCATGTGGTTTATGTTGCTGCACGAGATCCGCGAGTGAAAGCATTTGTTAGCCAAGTTGGTTCGATGGATGCACGTTGGGCCATACAAGATCCGAGTCTGCGTAAACACGTGTTCCAACAAGGAACAGCAAGAACCCAGGGACAAATTGGCTATCCAGAACCATTTGCGAATTTCAGCAATATGCGAGGTCAACCTGTATGGGAAAAACTGATGCGTTATGCTCCGATTGAAGATATTGATCGCTGTGAAAAGTGCGCTAAATTATTCATCATCGCAGAAAACGAAGAAATGTTTGACAATAAAGACCATGCAATTGCAGTATACAATTTAGCAAATGGAGTTAAGAAACTAGTCACTGTCAAGGGAATAAAACACTATGGTATCTATAACGAAAAACGAAAAGAAGCCCAGGACTTGGCCGTTGACTGGTTCGATACCTACCTTAAGAATTCAAAATAAGATCTTAATTTGAACACACTCGAAAAAACTTAATGAACTAGAATTACTGCTCCAGAACTGGCAAAAAACAATGTCGGCCCCTGCTTGGCCGAGTAAACCTCAGCGACGCAAGGTCATGATTAACGGCGCAATGTACGAGCTGAATGTTTAACTTAGGATCAACAGAGAGAATGCAACAATATCGAATCATCGCAGTACTATTGAGAGCCATAATTCCCATTGGAATTTTGGGTATTGGTCTCTATGCATATCTGATCTTAATGATTGAGCCCGAGGATGGAACGAGTGTGCCTGCTGCTGAACGATTAATTCGAACTAAGGTGACAAAACTCTATGCAGGTGACTACGATGTTGTGATCAAAACCAATGGAGTGATTCAACCGCATAACGAAATTATGCTTAGGGCTGAAGTGTCTGGCCAAATTAAGATTGTCAATCAGGAATTTGAAGTAGGAGCATATTTTTCTAAGGGAGATGTATTGGTTGAACTGGATAATCGAGATTATCTAACTGCTCTTAAGGTTGCTAGTGCACAACATAATGTTGCAAAAGCCTCTCTACAACTAATGAAAGATAACCAGGAGAGAATGCTGAATCTCTCTCAAAGAAATGCGGTAACACAATCTGCTTTAGATCAGGCTGAGGCAAATCTAGCTCAAGCATTAGCTGAATTTGAAATTGCATCTGCCCATTTCGAACAAGCAGAACGTGATTTAGATAGAACAAAAGTCCGTGCTCCGTTTGATGGCCGAGTTCAGCAGAAATCCGTGGGAGTTGGCCAATTAGTTGATTCGGGAACGATCCTGGGTGACGTGTTTGCCATCGACTATGCAGAGGTTCGTTTGCCACTTTCTGGTCGACAATTACAGTTTCTCGATCTTCCCGAAATGGAAGGTGAAATGCCTGTCGAAGTCGAACTTCGTGATGGCATTGACACTAGTTCGAATACCGTATGGAAAGCTAAAATCGTTCGTACCGAAGGCATTTTAGATCGTAATTCACTTGAATTATTCGCCATCGCACAAGTTGATGACCCATTTGGCCTTCGTTCTAAGCTTCCCGTGTTACGCATCGGGCAACCAGTGGTAGCGATGATCACCGGAGACAAATTGAACGATGTCATTGCAATACCTCGCGATGCGGTACGGCAGCTAAATCAGATATTTTTGGTTGATTCCAACGAACTGACATTAAAATCGCTTACGATCATGCCACTTTGGTCAGACGAAGAACATATCATTGTGCGCGATCCAGCAATCAACAATGGAGTGTTGTTGGCCACGACAAAGCTAGTATTTGCACCAGAGGGTGCAAAAGTAGAGATTATTCCAGATACCGAAAGTTTTGAGACTTTAGTAACCTCAGTGGAGGCTGATAAATGATCCGCTGGTTCACTGTGAATGGAATCGCCGCCAACTTTCTCATGATCGGAATTCTAATCGCTGGTACTTATACCGCAATCTATCATGTTCCACTTGAAGTCACGCCCGCATTGAGTTGGGACACCGTTATGATCAAGATGGCGTACCGTGGTGGGACCGCAAAGGATGTCGAACGAGCGATTCTTATACCGATCGAGGAGGCACTGGAAGGTGTCGAGGGGATTAAACATCTAAATGCCGATGGATCGCGTGGTATGGCCACGTTTTATATTAACGCTAATCCGGGTGTTGATTTACGGGAATTGATGGACGAAGTTAAAGCACGTATAGATACAATTACCACTTTTCCGAGTGAAACAGAACCACCGCGTGTGTTCATACCTGAGTCAGCAAACGTCTATGAGATATTGAAAGTCTCTGTGACTGGTAATCTTAGTCCACACGATCTGCGGACGGTAGCACGGCGTGTGCAACAAGACCTGCAAGAGTTACCAGGTGTTAGTCGTGTTGCGATTCGGGGAGCAAAAGACTACGAGATATCAATTGAAGCCGATACAGATAAGTTACTGTCCTACAATCTGAGTTTTCAGGATATTGCGGATTCGATTCGTGGATATTCGATAGACATGCCAGCTGGTGCAATTGATAGTAACAGCGGAACCTTTATCTTACGCACACGTGGTCAGGCCTATTCAGGTGAGGATTTTGCTAAGATCCCTATTCGTTCGGCCAGTGGTGCTGAATTGCTATTGGGTGAAGTAGCAACCATTCATGATGGCTTTGTCGAAGGGGAACAAAAGCTGGAGTTCAACGGAAAACCGGCCTTACTCATTCCAGTGATGCGGGTCGGTGATGAGAGTGCACTTGAAATCTCAAATCAAGTGAAAGAATATGTTCGCACTGCGAACACTCGTTTTCCTGATGGAATCGAACTCACCTTGTGGGACGATGCATCGGACACAATTCGAGGACGATTAAGTACGCTGGGGTGGTCGTTACTACAGGGGGGAATCCTTGTACTCATTATTCTCGGCCTTTTCATCCGACCAGCCATCGCGTTTTGGATTGTGATCGGAATCCCGGTTAGCTTTGCCGGAGCGATTTTATTCATGCCCATGTTCGACATCACTGCAAACGTAATGAGTTTGTTTGGCTTCATTATTGTTCTTGGTGTTGTGGTAGATGATGCGATAGTTACTGGCGAAAATGTCTATTCAAAAATCAAGCTGGGAATGCAACCACTAGAGGCCGCAGTTCAAGGAACACATGAAGTAGCAATGCCAGTCACTTTTGGTGCATTAACAACCGTTATCGCGTTTATCCCCTTATTATTTTTTGAAGGAGTTTGGGGAGACTTTGCAAGACAAATCCCACCGATAGTAGCACCTGTTCTCCTCTTTTCACTTATTGAATCCAAATTAATTTTACCTGCCCACCTCAAACATCTTCGGCCAGTCTCTAAGTCGGGACTCTTTACCAGATTCCAGTCAATGATCGCCAGTGGTTTGGAGCAATTTATCGAGAAATTCTATCAACCAACTCTGCGTTTAGCAGTGCAATATAGAGAATCCGTTCTCGCAGGATTCGTCGCAATAACACTCGTAATGGTTGGCTATTGCTTAAGTGGCCGCCTAGGGTTTGTCTCCTTTCCATCGGTCGACAGTCGTCGCATCAGCGCATTACTTGACTTACCTGACGATACACCTCTTAAGGTCACAGAAAAATATGTGGATAGAATTTCAGATGCTTTAGATCAGTTAAAACAAGAGTTTGTTGACCCCGTGAGTGGTAAAACTCTAGTAGGAAATATTGTTCGACTAAGTGGAGCCCAGACACCAGGTTTACCGTATGATAAGTCTCGTGGTTTTATGTCTTTTGAAGTTCTACCACCTGAAGAGCGGAGTGAACCTGGACCACGTAATAGTGAGTTAGCAAACCGCTGGACAGAACTCGTCGGTCCGATCCCAGAAGCGACCAGCTTTCGTGTCTATTCAGAATCCTCTTTGCAAAATGGAAATGAATATGACAATGAGAATTTAAATGTAGAACTACGTGGGCCTACTTCACCCATAAAGGCCGAAGTTGCCGAAGAGATCAAGCTTTTGCTTGAAGGTTATGAAGGCATTAACACAGCCTGGGCAAATGTTAACTATGGGCAAGACGAATTAGAAATCAGCCTGAAATCGCGTGCGGCCGAGTTGGGTCTAACACAAGCATCCCTTGCTACTCAAATTCGACAAGCTTTTTACGGTGAGGAAGCTCAGCGAATACAGCGTGGGACAGATGACATACGTGTAATGGTTCGCTTGCCAAAAGAGTCTCGTGAGTCACTGCACACACTGGACCAAATGAAAATACGAACACCCCGTGGTGTCGATGTACCACTAGCTACCATCGCAGATATCTCGTTTACCAAGGCTCCCTCATTTGTCGAGCGGAATGATGGTGCTGAAATCATTCGATGTGGAGCCCAGGCGGTGGACGAAACAGTAAACATACTCGGTATCGCGAACGAAATCACCCCTCGTCTTGACGAATTATGCACGAAACACGGATTGTCTTATCAATTTGTGGGCTATGTAGCAGAGGCAGAGGATGCTCGAAAGCAAACCGTGATTGGTGCCATCTTGCTATTCTTGACTCTGTACGGAATGCTCTCGATCGCACTCAAATCGCTACTGCAACCTATTTACGTGATGCTGGCTGTACCGTTTGCTATCATCGGAGCACTGCTAGGGCACATTATAATGGACATTACACCCTCGTATTTATCGATCTTCGGAATGCTTGCTTTGGCAGGTGTTGCCGTGAATGATACATTGGTGATGGTCGACTTCATCAATCGCCGCCAACGCGAAGGCATTTTACTTCGTGAGGCAGCTTTAGAAGCTGGCGGAAAACGGTTTCGGCCCATTTTTCTTACCTCCATAACTACATTTTTTGGACTTGTGCCACTGATGATGGATCGCTCACTGCAAGCACAGTTCTTAATTCCAATGGCCGTGTCACTTGCCTTTGGTGTTTTGTTTGCCACAATTGTCACACTATATATGATTCCCTGTGTATTACTTGTTGGCGATGACCTGGTTCGCATCTCTGGTAAAATTCAGGACTGGTATTTACAACCATTTCGTACTTCTACTGCTATCAGAATTCAACCAGTGATCGAGACACAATCACCACTAGTAAACGTGAAGAAGTGAGTCACCTCCGGCAAAGCCGGAGGCTTCCTTTGTAAACCGCTCAAAGCGGTAGTTTAAGTGGATAATTTATTGGTAGTTCTAAAACAAACGCTGCTGGTCACTTTTCGGTCGTTCTGCTCTTAGTTCCGAATGTACTCTCGGATGGTTTCTTCATCAAAACCTACCGTTGATACAAAGTAGCCACGTGACCAGAAATGGTTGAACTAGCCCAGCGACCTTCGGCGTGAACATCCTTCCACTAGTTCAGTTGCGATCACGTCGTGATCGGTCAGAAATTCATTGAATAAATTATGATGATATTTGACAAATTAGAGTGGGTTTAAGTTATCGCTTAGGTACGCATATACCGGCAGTGTTAGCATTGAAGAGGACATTATAATGGACCAACAGCCTCGAATTTCTTAAGTTCTTCTTGAGGGATATTTTTCCACTTAAATGTGTGGTTTGAGAATCGCTTAGAGTATCCACCGAACGTCGCTGGGCTAGTACAGCATGGGGGCTTGTCAGCTGGGGCAGCGCGAGTGTACCTCAATCGTGCGTTCCAGTTTTCATCCGCAATCACTACACCAGTGACACATTTTTAAACGCCCAATCGATAAGTTTTCGACGGCAATCTACATCCGCAGCACTTGAAATCAACAACAAGTATGCAGAATGAAGAGTTCGAGGTATGAGAACAAGAAGGTGAAACGAGTAATTCTTGTACTGACAGCCCAACGGGAACCTTTCAATCCAGAAATCAATACGAGCTTTATTGGTCCTATTTAATTGGAGCAACTCCTGAATCAGAGACCGGCACGCGTGCCGACAGAGAATTGACTCTGACGATTGAGGAGAGCAGTGTGCCTAGTTAGACCCAAGCAGCATGGTTATTTGGTCGTTAGTTGTTTGCTATGGAGCAATGTCCGTTCATCGTTGAAAGCGAAAAACGACGTCTCAAGATGTTCGCTAATAGTACTGCAAACATCATATCAGGCAGTGGTGATACTAGGGACTTCAGAGATGACCGACTTGCACAGATCCAGCTCAGGCTGACGGAGCGCGAAGCCCTGAGTTGTATGCTTTTGTTCAAAGTAATGTCTGTCACAGCCCCAAGCAATTTTGGATAAAGCGATATGAGAATTCCATAATGTCTCTTGCATAGTCTTCAGGTATGCGTCTCCTATTTGCTGCTTATTTATGTCACCGAAGATGTTGAAAGTGCTTTAAACTTGGCCGAACAGCTTTTAGTTGGCATCTCTACTTACATGGTGGTATACTGGCACACTTGGTGGATCGCTTTTACTTAATAGTGGCATTCCTGAGTCCTGTCTGTCGACTCAAACAGACTGTTTTTGGCATAATGCCGTGAAAAACCACCGTTATGTAGAAATATTTTCGGATTTCACCAAGCAACTCGACCTCAGATCTCGCATTACTATGTAGCGAAACGACAGCTTCTACTTCAAGAGATGAGAATTGAATGCGTTGTAGACCTACAAGTCCGATTTGAGCAATCACCAGAATATTGCAGCAAGGATTGATCCATGAGAACACCAGCATGACCGAGGTTACTCAAATACTGGTTGCCATCGAACAAGGTGACCAACAGGCATCGGAGGAATTGTTGCCGTTGGTTTACGCTGAGCTTCGGCGAATTGCGGCTGCGCGGATGGTGCAGGAATCGCCTGGTCACACTTTGCAAGCAACTGCCTTGGTACATGAGGCATTTCTAAGGCTCATCGGGCCAGACAATAAAGTTGGATGGGACAACAGGGCTCATTTTCTGTCCGCAGCTGCTGAGTCGATGCGGCGAATTTTGATCGATCATGCACGTCACAAAAAAAGTATCAAAGCTGGCGGTAACCATCACCGCGTTGACGTCTCGCAAATCGAGCTTGCAATTGGTGGGCTCAACCTTGACATTTTTGCATTGGATGAAGCACTAGAACGCTTGGCTGAAATTTCACCACGCAAAGCGGAATTGGTGAAGCTCCGGTTCTTCACCGGAATGGGACACAACGAGGCGGCAGCCGTATTGGGCATTTCCAGATCAACCGCCGACAATGAATGGGCCTACGCCAAAAGTTGGCTAAGGGTCGAGTTGGAATAGTAAGCCAATCTCTTAGCCAAGGGAGACCAGCTTTCAATCATACAAATCGAGAATCATCATAACTAATTAGAATGCAACCGAATGAACCAGTCACAAGCTCAAGAAGAATTAATCTTTGATAACGCTCGCAAAATTGCTGATCGTATTGATCGAGAAGCATATCTCAAAGAAGTTTGTGGAGATGACACCCAACTCTATCAACGTCTGTGCAAATTATTGGAAGCGAATTTGATCGACGATAGTTTTCTTGAGCAAACTACTACCCAACAACCTTCGACTTCGATTCAAGAATCCGCTGGCACTATCATTGGCCCATATAAGCTGCTTCAGCAGATTGGCGAGGGCGGAATGGGCGTCGTTTACATGGCCGAGCAGACCGATCCGGTAAAACGTAAGGTTGCCCTCAAGATTATCAAACCAGGCATGGATACGCGAAAGGTCGTGGCTCGTTTCGAGGCCGAGCGGCAAGCATTGGCACTCATGGAGCACCCTAATATCGCCAGAGTGCTTGACGGCGGCAGCACCGACAGTGGGCGACCTTATTTTGTGATGGAACTGGTCAAAGGCACACCGATCACCAAATACTGTGATGAACATCGCCTGACCACAGGGCAGCGACTGGATTTATTCATCACGGTTTGCCAGGCAGTACAGCATGCACATCAAAAAGGAATTATTCACCGCGATCTCAAGCCATCCAACATCATGGTTGCTCAGTACGATGAGCAACCCGTAGTAAAGGTGATTGACTTTGGCGTTGCGAAAGCGACCGGCCAACAGTTGACAGAAAAAACGATGTTCACCGAATATGGTCAAATTATCGGCACTATCGAATATATGAGCCCTGAGCAGGCCCACGTCAATCAGGTCGATATCGACACTCGCAGCGATGTTTATTCACTAGGGGTGCTACTATATGAACTGCTTACCGGCGAAACCCCGTTTGATAAAAAACGGCTCCGCAGTGCTGCGTTTGAAGAGATGCTGCAAATCATTCGGGAAGAAGAACCGCCAAAGCCGAGCACACGACTCAGCAGCAGCGAAGCCTTGCCTTCGACCGCCGTGAATCGCAGTGTTGAACCAGCCAAGCTCAATGCCATAGTTCGTGGCGATCTCGATTGGATCGTGATGCGGGCCCTCGAAAAAGACCGAAATCGCCGGTACGAAACCGCCAGCAGTTTTGCCGCAGACGTCCGCCGTTATCTCAACAATGATCCCATTGAAGCCCGTCCACCATCGGCCGGTTACAAACTGAGCAAACTCATCCGAAAAAATCGTTTTGCGGTTGGGTTTGCAGGCACCGTTGTCTTATTGCTTGTGATTGGAATTGGTGTTAGCACCTATCTTGCTTTTTGGGCCATGGATAAAACCGCCGTTGCGAGAGCTGCAGAGCAGAAGGCTGAAGAATCAGAGAATCGTGCAACTGATGATCGGACGATAGCCCAACTGGCACGAGAAAAAGCAGAAAACGCAGAGCTCGCTGCTATTGCATCCCAGGAAAAAACCGAAGCAACACTAGCTCGATCCAATTATTTATTGGCAGATGCCCGTTGGAATGAACAGCGAGCAGGAGATGCAAATCATCTTTTGAATCAGGTGCCAGAAAAATATCGAAACTTTGAATGGTATCTATCACATCGTCAATTCTTGGGGAGTGACTTTACTTGTTATGGTCACTATCAAATAATGAGTATCGCCTTTAGCCCCGATGGCAGCCGCCTCGCCAGTGGAAGTTACCACGATACGATCAAGCTCTGGGATGTCCAAACGGGCAGTGAGCTGAAAACACTGACGGGTCACACTGGCCTCATTTCTACTATAGAAAGTATCGCCTTTAGTCCCGATGGCAGCCGACTTGCCAGTGGAAGTAGGGACAAGACTATCAAGCTCTGGGATGTGCAAACGGGCAGTGAACTGAAAACTCTGACTGGTCACACTAGCCAAGTTGCCAGCATCGCCTTTAGTCCCGATGGCAGCCGCCTCGCCAGTGGAAGTTACGACAAGACGATCAAGCTCTGGGATGTCCAAACGGGCAGTGAACTGAAAACTCTGACGGGTCACACTCAATATATAACGAGTATCGCCTTTAGCCCCGATGGCAGCCGCCTCGCTAGTGGAAGTTACGACGAGATGATCAAGCTCTGGGATGTCCAAACGGGCAGTGAACTAAAAACACTGACGGGTCACACTGGCCGAGTTACCAGCATCGCCTTTAGTCCCGATGGCAAACGTATTGCCAGTGGAAGCTGGGACAGTACGATCAAGTTCTGGGACACACAAACGGGCAGTGAGCTGAAAACACTGACTGGTCACATTCAATTTATAACGAGTATCGCCTTTAGCCCCGATGGCAGCCGCCTCGCTAGTGGAAGTAAGGACGAGACGATCAAGCTCTGGGATGTCCAAACGGGTAGTGAGTTGAAAACACTGACGGGTCACACTGGCCGAGTTACCAGCATCGCCTTTAGTCCCGATGGCAGCCGCCTCGCCAGTGGAAGTGAAGACAAGACCATCAAGCTCTGGGATGCCCAAACGGGCAGTGAGTTGAAAACACTGACTGGTCACACTAGCCGAGTTTTCAACATCGCCTTTAGTCCCGATGGCGGCCTCCTTGCCAGTGGAGGTTGGGAAAGGACAATCAAGCTCTGGGACACACAATCAGGCAGTGAACTGAAATCACTGATTGGTCACACTTCTGAAATAACGAGTATCGCCTTTAGCCCCGATGGCAGCCGCCTCGCTAGTGGAAGTAAGGACGAGACGATCAAGCTCTGGGATGTCCAAACGGGTAGTAAACTGAAATCACTGATTGGTCACACTTCTGAAATAACGAGTATCGCCTTTAGCCCCGATGGCAAACGTATTGCCAGTGGAAGCCGGGACAGTACGATCAAGTTCTGGGACACACAAACGGGCAGTGAGCTGATAACACTGACGGGTCACACTCAATATATAACGAGTATCGCCTTTAGCCCCGATGGCAGCCGCCTTGCCAGTGGAAGTTACGACGAGACGATCAAGCTCTGGGATGCCCAAACGGGAAGTGAACTGAAAACACTGACTGAGCACACTTCTCAAATAACGAGTATCGCCTTTAGTCCCGATGGCAGCCGCCTCGCCAGTGGAAGTGACAACACGATCAAGCTCTGGAATGCCCAAACAGGCAGTGAGTTGAAAACACTGACTGGTCACACTGGAGAAGTTACCAGCATCGCCCTTAGTCCCGATGGCACCCGCCTCGCCAGTGGAAGTTACGACGAGACGGTCAAGCTCTGGGACACACAAACGGGCAGTGAGCTGAAAACACTGACTGGTCACACTGGCCGGGTTCCCTTCATCGCCTTTAGTCCCGACGGAAATTTGATATACGCTAATCAGTTTTATAAAACTAATCAGTTTCTTAAAGCTGATATTGTATGGGATATTCAAACCGGGAAACAACTTAGCAATGCTGAATTGATTAACATGCAGCTCAGTATGATGAACCCGTTTAACGATCGATGGCTTGTCCACAAGGAAGGTGCAGATATTATCTTAGTTGATCTAGAGTTTAAGAACACACCACGAGAGAAGGCACATCGTGAATTTAAAGCACGCCCCAAGCCACATTGGCATATTGAGCAGGCCGAAATTGCGGAGCAAAATGAAAACTGGTTTGCCGCCACTTTCCATCGTGCCTGGGCCTTGAAAGCTGATCCAGATACGATATCTGGTACTTTGTTGTTGCAGTTGGCCTATGAAAAACTCAAGACTGATTCTACCGGAAAAGACAAAGAATACCTCCCATATCTGCCACCGTTTGTACGGGAAATGATGGACGGTGTCGAGAGTTTGGTAAACAGTGATTTGTTGTGGCAGTTTCATGACTTAATTGGTTTAGAGGGAAAAAGACTAGATATATTTGATGAACATCGACTTACATTTCTGCTAGTTGAAACTGAAAGGGAAAAAGAACGTCTTGAGCATCTTCGCAGGATGTTTGGGTTATTTGATTCTGACCAAGCTAGTCCTCTAATCATGCGTGTTCTCGTGCATAGCGTCTGCACTACTCCTGTTGAAGACCAGAGATTAGTAGATAGAGCACTTGTTCTCGCACAAACTACTGCGGATCGAGAACCTGATAATTCATGGTCAGCTCTCTTACTGGGGATGGCTCAGCTTCGAGTCGGTCAGTATCCAGCAGCAGTTAAAACCTTTGAACGTGCTGAATCTATTTGGACTAGATCCTCTTTCTCGCGTTCAATGATTTTCTCGTGTTTGGCAATGGCTGAATTTCAACAAGGTCATCAGGATGCAGCATTAATAGCATTAAAGTCAGCACGAGAGAGTTTACCGAAACTTCCTATCCTCGATGAAAAGGCCGATCTTGGGAGCTCTTGGAACGAAACACTGAGTGCCAAGGCACTTTTGGAAGAGGCGGAATCAATGCTCATAATGCAGTCTCGATAATCCTACTGAATGAGAGATCCTAATGGAATCTTGAGATTAACCGCTTCATTGGGCAAATAATACGTCATCTCATCATCCGTGTTTAAATCGGCTTTCTAAGTCATTTCTGACTTCTCCTTATCTCACATGATTTCTAGAGTATTCTCCTGAAACAGGCTTGTCGTTCGAGTGCTGACAGCCGCTCTAAGCTGAACGTTTTCATCATCTTACGCACCACCCGAAAAGAAATCGAGAAGTTTATTGGAAATACTTGGAGCAAGCCGGGCGCCAATCTCGCATGTATATGTAAGGGCCGGTTTTAACGGTATTCGGGTTTGACATAATTGCTGGATATTGCATGACAGGTAACTGCTAACCCAAATTATCGTCCGAAATTCACGTAGCCAACTGTAGGTAAAGCCTCACCAAGGTAGTTCCGTATGAAACAAAAAAGTAAACATTACCGCTGCACCCACTGCCGGAAGCTGGTGTCGGTTGCAGTGGAGAATATAAACCAGAAACACCATCCCACCCCGTGCCCCAAATGTCACACCCGGCTCGATGAACACGACGAGGTAGTACGGATGATCTGCACTCGGTATCACCCACAGATAAAAGTTTGCTAAAACCGCAACCGCTGCCAGGGGCATCAGCGGTTATCGGCTTGAACAACATCTGGTCTCATGCAAAGTCAGGATGACGGATGCGTGAGGCTGGAGTTGTTTGTTGTTGATTTAAACCGCTACCTACGTCACTTTGATTGCGATGAAATAACTGCTGCATCGTGAAAGACACAGGAAACAAATTCATTTATTTCATAGGTCCAACTCATCATTTCGTCTGCATGACGAGTTGCCCATTTATTAATGTCAGCGGACTCGGAGACCTTTTCATGAGCTGCTTCTTTCGATTTCACCACTTTAGAGTTGCCCTTGTAGTGGCAGCCTTTGCCCTTGTTGCAGCCAGTTCCCCCGCACAGGACAAGCATCCAAAACCATATTATATCTCTGATGCAGGGAACGCCTCGACTGGGCTGCCACAGCCTGGGGAAACTGCCGGATTGATTTTGAGTAAAGGCATTGCCAACCATCTCGCCCAGCACACAGGCAGCGGAACTATAATTACCATTGCCCCAGCACCACAACCCGATGGAAGTTTTGACAAGACGATCAAGGTCTGGGATGCCCAAACAGGAAGTGAGCTCAAAATACTGACTGGTCACACTGATGGTGTTCTTAGCGTCACCATTAGTCCCGATGGAAAATTGATAATCGCTAATCAGTTTTCTGGAAATAATATTATATCAGTTAATCTAGAGTTTAAAAACACACCACACGAGAAGGCACATCGTGAATTTAAAGCGAGCCCCAAGTCAGATTGGCATGTTCGACAGGCTGAACTTGCGGAGCGGAACGAAAACTGGTACGCCGCCACTTTCCATCGTACCTGGGCCTTGAAAGCTAACCCAGATACGAAATTTGGTCCCTTGCTGTTGCAGTTGACCTATGAAAAACTGAAAACTGAATCTACCGAAAAAGACAAAGAATACCTCCCATATCTGTTGCCGTTTGTGCGAGAACAATTGGGTGATGTCGAAAGTTTGGTAAACAGTGATTTGTCATGGCACTTTCACGACTTGATTCGTTCACAGGGAAAAATACCGTATGTATTGGATGAACACCGGCTCACCTTTCTGCTAGTTGAAACTGAAAGGGAAAAAGAACGTCTTGAACATCTTCGCAGGATGTTTGGGTTATTTGATTCTAATCGAGCTAGTCCTCAAATCATGCGTCTCCTCGTGCATAGCGTCTGCACTGCTCCTGTTGAAGACCAAAAGTTAGTAGATAGAGCACTTGTTCTCGCTCAAACTGTTGCGGATCGAGAGCCTGATAATTCATGGACACCACTTTTACTGGGGATGGCTCAGCTTCGAGCCGGTCAGTATCCAGCAGCAGTTAAAAACTTAGAACGTGCTGAATCTATTTTGACTAGATCCTCTTACTCGCGTTCAATGATTTTCTCGTGTAGAGCAATGGCAGAATTTCAACAAGGTCATCAGGATACTGCATTAAAAGCATTAACGTCAGCACGAGAGAGTTTACCGAAACTACCTACCCTTGATGGAAAGACCGATCTTGGGAGCTCCTGGCACGACATACTGAGTGCCAAGGCACTTTTGGAAGAGGCTGAGTCAATGCTCAAAATGCAGTCTCAATAATCAAATTGATGAAATACAGTGGAGCATTTCAAAGTTCCTAACAATGATTTAATTCATCGCCTCCTGGTTGTGCTGCCCCCAGAGCGATCCCCGTAACCTAAAGCTGAAAATGTAAACACCTCACCACGCCAGCCAACACATCCACGTTGGCTGGCGTGGTCTTCCCTGCTTTGCGGTCAACCCTACGCTACCAAGCTCAACTACAAACCGCCTCATTATCAGTACTTCCGTATGAAACAAAAAACCAAACATTACCGCTGTAAAATCTGTCGGAATGTTGCTGCTGTTCAATGGGAAATAGAGACCGAATCGTCTCATTGCCCAAAATGCCACACGCTAATTGATGAACACGATGAAGTTGTGCGTTTGGTACGCAAGATAATCCGTTCGATAAATAGGATTTGCTAAACGCGCGACCGCTGCCCGGAACATCAGCGGTTACTGACTTGAACAACTTCTGGTCTCACGCAAAGTCGGGCTGACGGATGCGTGAGGCCGAAGTTGTTTGCAGCTGATAAGAAAATATAATTCAGGTTACTTAATGAACCAAATTGACTCTCTATTAAAAAGTTGTGAAGAGTGCCATGGAACAGATGACCTTTATCTCAGAAAACGACACCGTCTTTATCATTGATGAAGATCTAGTCGCTTGCAATTCGTTGTCTCGATTAACTGACTCAATGAGGATAAAGCATGAATGCTTTGCGTCCTCTGAGGAATTTCTCAACTCTTACATGCCAGGACGTGCTGGCTGCGTTGTTACCGACTATCGGATGATAGGGATGAGTGGCATCGAAATGTTGGAGGAACTCACGAGCAGGGAATCAGCTTTGGCTGTTGTCATGCTCACCGCTAATGGCTCTATTCAGGCGGCTGTCAAGGCAATTCAATCTGGAGCAATCGCATTTCTAGAAAAATCTTGTTCTGAAAACGAGCTCTGGCAAGCAATAAAAGACGCAATAAAAAGCAATCATTCTCGACTGCAAAAAAAATACGAATGGGATTTGATTCGAGTCACTTTATCATCTTTGACAGATCAAGAGCGGACTGTGTTGGAGTTGGTTGTCGAGGGACAGGGGAACAAGCAGATAGCACACACACTTGATCTTAGTTTACGCACTGTTGAATCTCGACGCCAAAAGGTAAAGAAAAAACTAAAAGTGGAGTCTAACGCCGAACTAGTGAGATACTATGACTATGCTTGCTCGTTTGAAAAAAATTCAATGCTTAGACCCTCTAAATCTCCCATTCATGAGTAAGGAATCCAAACTATGAATACTTTGAAGTAATGAGTGTGGAGAATCCTGGAGTATTCCGAAATGGCTCTCAGAAAGATAATAGATTCCCGAAAAATCTGCGCAAACGTAAGGCAGTGGGTGTAAGCCTGAGATGAATAAACTTGGTGATGTACCTAATCAAGAAAAGAACAAAAGTGATTATTCCATTTTAGCAATAAAGGATCTGTTTAAATGCGTAGAAAGAAGACCAAAGATCTCGAACCCTTTATTGCCTCCAACAATCTAGGCAATCTGTTTGAAATTCGAGTCTTTCAGGAGATTCAATCTGAACTCTACTGGGCACTGGGCTATAAATGGCTAGAGACCAGTCAAGGGATTAGAGTAAATTGTATTGCCCAAGGTAAA
>NVWB01000080.1 GCA_002733575.1 Blastopirellula sp.
TGAGAATATCGCCAAGGTATTTGATGCAGGCACCACTGACGAAGGTCGCCCGTTCTTTGTGATGGAACTGGTTTCTGGCACGCCGATCACCAAGTTTTGTGATGCCTATAAGCTGGGGATTCCAGAACGGTTGGGATTGTTCAATCAAGTTTGCAATGCGGTGCAACATGCTCATCAAAAGGGAATTATTCACCGAGATCTTAAGCCCGGCAATGTGTTAGTCGCACTGCAAGATGACAAACCGGTTGCGAAGGTTATCGACTTTGGATTAGCCAAAGCGACTAGTCAGAAGCTGACACAAAAAACTTTGTTTACCGAACATGGCCAAATCTTGGGCACGCTGCGATACATGAGTCCTGAGCAGGCGAACTGGAACGATCTGGATGTCGATACTCGCAGCGATATTTACTCGCTCGGCGTGATTCTCTATGAACTCCTCACCGGCAGCACGCCGCTCAAACGTGAGTCGCTGCGTGAAGCAGGCTTCATGGAAATTCTTGATCGCATCAAAGAAGAAGACCCTGAACGACCCAGTTCACGCATCAGCGAGTCGGTAGAATCATTGGCATCGATTTCCTCCGCTCGTCAAGTCGAACCGCGTAAATTCTCCGCCATTATGAAAGGCGAACTCGACTGGATTATTCTCAAAGCGATGGAGAAAGACCGAACCCGTCGTTATGAAACGGCCAACGGTTTCGCGGCCGATATCCGCCGCTACCTGAGCGATGAACCGATCCTAGCTCGTCCACCATCAGCCGGTTACAAACTGAGTAAACTCATCCGCAAAAACCGATTTGCTGTCGGGTTTATAGGTACCGTTGCACTGTTACTCGTGATGGGAATTGGTGTTAGTACCTATCTAACTTTTTGGGCCATGGACGAAACCGCCATTGCGAGAGCGGCCCAACAACAGTCCGATGAAGATCGAATTAAGGCGAATGCATCAGAAAAACAAGCTAACCAGGAACGCACTAAAGCTAAAGTGTCAGAGGAGCGAGCAACTAAGGATCGCATTCTAGCCCAAGATGCACAACATAAAGAAGAGAAAGCTAAACTCGCTGCGATTGCATCCCAAGAAAAAACCGAAGCAACACTGGCCCGTTCCAATTTCTTGTTGGCCGATGCCCGCTGGAATGATCAGCGAGTGGGAGATGCAAATCATCTTTTGAATCAGGTGCCAGAAAAATATCGAAACTTTGAATGGTATYTATCACGCCAACAATACTTGGGGAGTGACTTTACTTGTTATGGCCACATTTCTTTTGTACGTAGCATCGCCTTTAGTCCCGATGGCACCCGCCTCGACAGTGGAAGTGCCGACGGGACGATCAAGCTCTGGGATGCCCAAACGGGCAGTGAATTTAAAAAACTGACTGGCCCTGCCACTTACATAAATTTTAGCCCTGATGGCAAATTGATATACGCTCAGGAGATTTATGGAAAGAAAATTGTATGGGATATTCAAACCGGGAAACCACTTGCCAATGCAGAATGGAAATACATACAGGTAAATCAGCGAATTTCTCCCGACAAACGGTGACTGGTTACTTCATCAGAGAACGATGTTTTATTGATTGATCTAGAGTTCAAGAACACACCACGCGAGAAGGCATATCGTGAATTTAAAGCACACTCTAAGCCACTTTGGCATGCCGAACAAGCCGAAATTGCGGAGCAGAATGAAAACTGGTTTGCCGCCACTTTCCATCGAGCCTGGGTTTTGAAAGCTGAACCTGAGACAAAAGATGGCCCTCAGTTGTTACAGACTGCTTATGAAAAATTGAAAGCGGAGTACGCCGAGCAAGACAAAGAACTAACCCCGTACCTGAACCCGGTTGTGCGGGAGATGCTTGCTCTTGTAGAAAGCTACATGATTAGAGATTTTGAACGCTTGATCGATAAATCAAAAGGTGATTTAAAAATCATTAACCAAATAGCCTGGGGAGTTGTAAAGAATCCTATATCTAATGAGGACTTTCCAATACGACTAAAGAAATGTAACACTTGGTTTGAACAGGCAGTCAAAAACAACCAGACAATGGTTTAATGCTGCATACCTTGGGTGTTGCCCAATATCGTGTTGAAAACTACGAATCGGCTCTTAATACGCTTCAGGTTTCGTATGAAATTCTTAAAAGTTACGACAGTCATCATCTCTTCTTTATTGCCATGTGCCATTGGCATTTGGAGCAGCAGGACGAGGCTACAGAAGCATTCAAAAAGGCCATTGCCTGGATGGATGCAAATGCTCCAACGGACACGGAGTTGATCCAGTTTCGTCGTGAAGCTATCGTGTTACTCAGCGATCATCCCAAGCTTAATACGGCTTGGAGGATGCAAGAAAGGGAGGATTGGAAAGGGGCACTGACTGCTTATCAATTAGTGATTACCTCGCTGGAACAAGATGACAGAGAAGTTAGTGATGTTAACAATATTGCGTTGCGTATTATCACACGAGAATTGGCAAAGTTATCGGCCAGGCGCCTACAAAACTGGGAAGTGGCAACGAAAGCAACCTTGCAGTGCCATGACTTGATTCGCTTGCAAGGAAAAAGTCCAAATATAATGGATGATCATCGACTGACTATGTTGTTGATAGAAACCAAGAGAGACAAAGAACGGATTGAGCATGTGCGGAAGTTGGTTGAGTCAATTGATACAGAGAAAGAAGGGGCTCAAACAATGCGGATTGTCGTTCATAGTGCCGCTTTCGGACCGATAGCAGATACGGAGTTTTCAGAGAAAGTGCTTGCTCTGGCTCAGGCAGCCGCTAATAAGGAGCCTGATTCTTCCTACACTGCATTGTTGCTTGGACTGGCACAACTCAGAGCAGGCAAACAGATACTTGCAATTGAAAACTCTGAGCGTGCCCTATCGATTTGGAAACGCACATCCACACAGCGTTCTATGGCTCTCTCGTGTATTGCCATGTCGGAATTTCAACTAGGCAATCAAGAGGTCGCTTTGAAATCCTTGGAACTCGCACGCGAGGCACTACCAGATCTCCCAGAACCCGATGGAAAGACCGATCTTGGAGACTCTTGGCGTGATATGTTGAGTTCAAAGGCATTACTTGAAGAAGCGTCAAAGTTGCTTGAAGAGGCGGTGGAAGAATAAGGACATCATGCATTCGGGTGCATGATGTCCTAGAACGCATTTTGAACTTTCTCAACACAATTATCAAACATACTATTCCTGTAAATCCATGGGAAGAGGTGAGCGTGTGTAGATAGCAGTTGGAAGCCTAGTAAGATGGGCGGTCCTGTCAGGGGCAAGCCCAAGGTGCATATCAGTGCTATTCGCAAGTGGAAGCTGGTGAGATATGATGAAATGATTGGCAAGGATGATCGTCCACCAGCTTGGCAACTCTATGATCTGACGACAGATATCGGCGAGCAGAAAGATGTTGCTGACCAAAACAAAGACATCGTCAACGAATTAAACGCTCACTTCGAGACCTGGCGATCCTCGATGGTTCCGACGGTTGAGTAATTATACAGCATTCCCTCCACTGGCAAGTTTTCCTTCAGCTATGCAATCAACTGTGATTCGCTGCTATGCGGAAAAAGGATACGAATAAAACATGAAGCCTGCGATTAAACTACTAACCGCGTTTATTATTGGATTAGCATTCAACCCATGTCTTGCGAGTGAGGTAGAGAGTCAGAATGGTATGCCTCCAAACCTTATCCTCATTATCTCAGATGATGCAGGATACGTCGATTTTGGGTTCATGGGTAGCAAAGAGATTCAAACTCCTTACTTAGATAAACTGGCAAAACAGGGAATCCGCTTCAACCAAGCATATGCTGGGCCAACATGTTCACCAAGTCGTTGCGGGTTGTTGTCTGGCCACTATTCGCAGCGCCACGGTTTCGGGCGTAATTGTGGCGCACGATTCGATGAACCAAACGATGGTTTTCCAAAAGGTGTTGCAACACTGCCTTCACTGCTCAAGCAGAATGGCTACACCACGGGAGCGATTGGCAAATGGCATCAAGGCGCAGTCGAGGGTGTGAACCAACCGTTGGACTTGGGCTTTGATAAATTCTGGGGCTTGCTCTCGGGAGGTCGATCCTACTTCGGTAACTCAAAAGGTGCGGCAGCTATTTGGCACAATCGCACACCAGATCCCGAATGGGTGACAAGAGAATCGGAGTTACTCCCAGATCCCAAAAAAGGACGCTACATCACCGATGCGATGGGAGATGAGGCAATTTCCATGCTAGAGCAATTCTCCAAACAGGAAAAGCCTTTCTTTCTCTATCTCTCTTTTACTGCACCCCATACGCCTATGCACGCTAAGCAGCAAGACCTAGATCAATTCCCCAATCTCCCGCTCAAACGTCGCACGCAAGCGGCCATGCAATTGGCGATGGATCGAGCAAGTGGACGATTGTTAAAACGCCTAGATGAACTAGGCGAATCGGAGAACACCTATGTTATTTTCATCAATGATAATGGCGGCTCTCCCAACTCTGGAAGTAACGGTGATCTGCGTGATCATAAAGGCTCGGTCTACGAAGGTGGAGTGCGTGTGCCTATGATCATCCGTGGCCCCAACATTCCTCATGGCAAGGACTATGACAAGGTTGTAGTTCATCGAGATATTCTGCCAACGTTTCTTGCGTTGGCTGGTGGTGTAATTCCTAAAGGACTCGATGGAACGAATTTGATGCCCTATCTTACGGGTGTCAAGACTACAGAGCCGCATGAAATGATATTCCATCGCCATGAAGGACAAGGGGTTGCCGTGCGTAGTGGTAATTGGAAATTGATTAATCCGAAAAACCCCGGAGAACGGGGCAAGAGTGATCCAGGGCATTGGGAACTTTATGATCTTGCCAGTGACCCTTTCGAATCGAAGGACGTATCAGGTCAGCATTCAGGTCGTGTTGCAGTTCTCAAACAAGCAATCGCTAATTGGGAGAAAACCATAACCAAAAATCGCTGGGGACAATTTGGCAAACAAGACCGTAACTACTTTGACAGCTTTACGTTTAATTCAACCGTAGACAATAACTGGAATCATAAAAACGCATGGCATAAAACAGGCAACAGTAACCATAAAGCTAGTATGAGTTGCCAAGACCTTTATCCGAATACCGAGTTAATATTTCTGCTAACAGAAACTGGCTACGAATCTAAAAATGATCTTTACAGTGCATCAGGATTGAACGTAATGCTGAATCGATTGGAGTTCACAGGGAAAGGGCAAATGACCTTGTCTGGAAACCCACTCCGGTTTGTTTCATCATTATCAAAACAGCTTCCTCTGATTTCGATACCGGCAGGAGGTCACGCCACGATTGATCTTCCGCTGGAGTCTGACTCTCCGCTGAGTATTTTAGGGAAAGGCACCTTCACCGTGTCTCGTAGCCTTCATGCCCCTAGGGTGATGATCAGCAATCAGTCCTTCCATCTAAAATGTGATGCCCAAATCGAAGTGTTGAAGCTGAAGTCTACGACACTCAATCTCCACTCCAAGCAGGTTGTGAATGGCGTGTTGATGTTGGACTCGGATGTGTACCTTAAGGTCAACCTATCAGAGCCTCCTGATAAAAAAACGCTTGTTCTTAAAGCGAAAGAAATTACTGGAAGATTTTCGAATACCGTTCTCAAAATGAATGGACACGATTACCGTATTATCGTTGATGGCCAACGCGTGTCCATTGAGCCGATCAACACGAATCGGTAATAAGTGAGTCACCTCCGACAAAGCCGGAGGCTTCCTTTGTGAACCGCTCAAAGCGGTACTTTAAGTGGATAATTTATTGGTAGTTCTGCTCTTGGTTCCGAATGTACTCTCGGATGGTTTCTTCATCCAAACCTACCGTTGATACAAAGTAGCCACGTGCCCAAAAATGGCAACCCTTGAAGTTGCGATACCGGTCCATGAACTCGCGAGCTACGCGAATCGCACTCTTGCCTTTCATGTATCCGACTACGCTCGACACGGAATGTTTCGGCGGTATCCGAATCATCATATGAACATGGTCGGGACACAAATGACCTTCCAGTATTTTGCTGTCGCGTTGCTGGACGAGCGAGCGAAGAATCTCTCCGAGGCTCTCGCGAACCTTACCGTAAAGTACTTTGCGACGATATTTGGGGATGAAAACAATATGGTACTTGCACTCCCATTTTGTATGATTTAGGCTGTTGTAATCTGACATGTGAGGTCTCCTTCTCGATGAGCTTTGAGCGGTTCAAGAGTTGGAGATCTTTTTATCTACGGAATTATCAAATGCGGCCAGTCCCCGGCAAAGCCGGGCTTTTCTCAAGTTGAATAAGGGATTCAGGACGACCCTAACTACAGAGTCTTGTGCGGTTTTGAGAGCGATGTACTCTTGGTTATACCGAAGGAAATCTATCGATTATCTAACCTACTAGCGTTACACTTTTCGACGCACTAGGCAGGAACGTGATTTCACTCTCAATTGTCAATGATCAGCTTGATCTATTCGATGAATTTCAGGTCTGTCGCGAAGTGATTACAACTGAACTAGTGGAAGGATATTCACGCCGATGGTCGCTGGGCCAGTTCACCCCGAAGAAGACTCGAACACTTTTTGAGACCTCTTAGAAACCACAAAAATGCCGTAAACAGCTACACGTCTAGCGTAAAATAGAAAAACGCCCCTTGCTTGCGTGAACGCAAAAAACAAACACGGCGCAGCCGACCCTCAAAGACCAACAATTATCACGTAACCAAAACTTTCAATCCGCTAACAATGATTTCAAGTTACTCCAATTCACGTTGAACCAGGAAAATCGTAGAACACAAGATATTCCAATGCTATATTACCAAGTAGTATAGGCGAACACTTTCATCATATATTTAGGAGTCTTTGAATGAGTTTACGTAAACAGTCCCAGGTCTTCTTTCTGATCTTTGGGTTAGCGGCAGGATTTATCGTCGCGAACTTAATGTCACAAAACCCAGCAGCCGATACCCCACTAGCTGCAGGGGAATTAGCCAAAGCTCCCACTGTTGCAGCTAAGGCCACTTCGCCAGAGCCAAAAAACGAGCATGAAGAAAAGAAGGAGAAAAAAAACGAATCTGAATGGAAAGGTAAAATTGGTAAAACCTATGCAGAATCCGAAGAGTATTGGATTCCCAATAAAAGACCAAAGGAAGATGCTCCTAATGTGATTATCTTTTTATTGGATGATGTTGGCTATGCCCAAATTGGTTCTTTTGGAAGTCTAATTAAAACCCCAAATATTGATAACTTAGCTGCCAATGGATTACGGTATAACAATTTTCATACTACAGCATTGTGTTCGCCTTCGCGTGCAACATTAATGGCGGGTAGAAATCCCCACATGATAGGATTAGGAAGTCATGCCTTAACGGCAATGGGTTTTCCAGGATACAATGCTATTGTTCCTCCTTCAGCCAAATCTATGGCTAATTATTTAGAAGCTGATGGCTACATAAATTACTCTCTCGGGAAATGGGACCATACCCCTTTGTATGAAGTTTCTCAAGTTGGGCCATTTGATAGATGGCCAAGTAATGAAGGTTTTGCACATGCCTACAATTTTATGTCTGCGGATGTTCATCAGTTTATTCCAGTGATGTGGGATGATCACCATCCAGAGCCCTACACAAATGTAGAACATTTAGACAAAGTCTTGGCCGATAGAGCCATCGAAAATATTACGGGCCATAAATCAATTGATAAGAAATTACCCTTTATGATGTTGTGGGCCTCAGGCTCTGTGCATTCGCCTCACCATGCTCCCGATAATTACTTAAATAAATACAAAGGCAAGTTTGATATCGGATGGGATGAAGCTCGTAAGCAAATCTTAATCAATCAGTTGGAAATGGGAATTGTTCCGAAAGGAACAAAATTGTCTAAAAGAATTGATGAGTTGCCGGCATGGGAAAGTTTAAGTGCTGATGAAAAGAAATTGTATGCTCGACAAATGGAAGTTTTTGCAGCGCAATTGGAATATGTGGATCATCAGATTGGCAGAGTAATCGCAACCCTCAAAAGAATTGGTGAATTTGATAATACATTGATCATTGTTACTTCTGACAATGGTGCATCTGGAGAAGGTGGACTTTCCGGCACGTTTAATGAAACCTATTTTTTAAATGGTATGCAAACACCGTTTGAAGCAAACATGCGACATTTAGACAATTGGGGTAATGCAGATACGTATCCCCACTATCATGCAGCCTGGGCAGGTGCAGGAAATACACCTTTTCCATATTTCAAACAAAGCGCTCATCGAGGCGGGCAATCTGATGCATTAATTATCAGTTGGCCAAACGGCATAAAAGCCAAAGGAGAAATCAGAAGCCAATACCATCACATTAGTGATATAGCGCCAACCATCTTAGAAGCTTGTGGTGTCGAAGTACCTGAAGAATATCATGGGATAAAACAACAACCTATGACGGGCTTGGCCATGAATTATTCTTTTGATGATGCCGATGCACCAAATGTTAAAAAAGTACAGTATTACGAATTGTTTGGTAATCGTGCCATATATGCAGACGGTTGGAAAGCCGTAACGTTACATGCGCATCGCATGCCATGGGATATTGGTAAAAGAGGGGATTTTGATGATGATGTATGGGAGTTGTATAATCTAGAAGAGGACTTTTCGGAAAGCACGAATCTTGCCGATAAGCATCCTGAAAAATTGGAGGAGCTGAAAAAGCTATTTGAAGTAGAAGCTTGGAAAAATCAAGTTTACCCAATGCACGATGATATGATAACGAGATTGGCCAACATCAACTTGGTTTTGTTTGGAGACCAGAAGGTATTTACCTACTATGCTCCAGGAGCTGTTCGAATAGCTGAGAAAACCTCTGTACCTGTTAAGAACAGAGCGCACAAGATAGAAACAACAATTGAACTTGATGGCACTGAAGAAGGTGTAATCATCTCGTGTGGTGGAATGACTGGAGGGTACTCTATGTACATCAAAAACCATAAAGTCCATTTTGATTATAACTTCTTAGATGGTGTGCATTACCACATCACTTCCAAAGAATTGCCAAAAGGGAAAGTTGATATCAAGTTTGATTTCAAAAAAACTGGACCATGGGCCGGAACAGGTTATTTATACATTAATGGAGAAATGCAAGGAGAAGCCGATATGCCTAAAATGCACATAACCACTTATTCATTGGCTGAAACATTTGATATCGGTATTGATTACGGAACCCAAGTAGATCCGAGCTATGAAGGAAGTCCGTTTGCCTTTACAGGTACTTTGGATCGTGTAATCGTAACACTGACTGACTAATAACTGTTTACAACATTGTATAAAGGGCATTAAAACGCCCTTTATACTTAGCGGGTATCAATGAGTAAGAAAAGCATTACGGTTCTTCAACACCTTTTCATTTTGCTCACAAGTCCAATATCTGTCAGCTAACAAGCGAATGCAGTCGGAGAAAGTGTCCGTTACGCGCGCACTTTGTCGCTGATGCATGGCGTTAGCTGGCCATACGAATATGACACAGAAGTAAAGCTAATGATCAAATCGTCCATTTCACTTGCTGTTTCGCTCACCGCGCTCGTGTGCGTGCTTGCCGTAGCGACCACTCAGGCGCAGACCGCAGAATCGCCCTTGCAGTTCGAGCGTGGCTATCCCATCGCTGGCACCGCCGAGAGTTCATACGACGCCAGCGACATGCGCCGGGCCATAGAGGCATACAAATTCTTCTTTCCCACCATGGGCACCGAGGCAGTCATGCAGCAGATGCTGTCAAACAACGCCAAGGTCAACGAAATTGGCCACGTGATGGCCACTTGGCCACGGATTCAGTTTGGCGCTGCCAACTCTGATACGCCTTAGGCCCTCGCCACCATAGACCTGAAATTATCTGGGCCGATGGTGATCGAGCTGCCACCGGGGCCGTTTATCGCCTTCGTAGACGACCACAATATGCGCTGGGTGCAGGACATGGGCATGATCGGACCAGAGAAAGGTAAGGGTGGCAAACATCTGATTCTGCCGCCCGGCTACGAGGGCAAGGTGCCCAACGGCTACTACGTGGGCCGAAGCAAGACCTGGAAGGTCGTATCGTTCATCCGTCTATTTCCCGCCGATGGCGACGTCGACAAGGCGCTCTTGTTGGCCAAAGACATTAAAATTTACCCACTGGCCAAGGCCGGACAGCCGTCCACCTTTCGTTACATTGATGTGAGCAGCTATACCATGGACCTGCCGATTCTGAAGTGGGAGAAAAGTATTGAGTTCTTCAAACAACTGCACGCCGTGATCCAAACAGAGACGGCCCCAGAGGAATTCCGTTACATGTTTGGTATGCTGGAGCAATTAGGGATAGAAAAGGGCAAGCCCTTTAATCCAGACGCTCGCATGAAACGCATACTTAACGAAGCTGCCCAAACAGCAAACGCGGAGATGAGGGCTACATTCACCGCCCAGCGTGATCCCGGATACCGTCCCTGGAAAGGTCGCGCTTGGGAATGGGCTATTTTGCAGGTTATCGACCCAGAGACGAAGGACTTTGGACCTCGGGGCTATTTCAATCTTGAAGCCGCCGAGTCGTATTATTGGATGGGCTATGGCGCTTCAGCAGCGATGGGCGTGCCTAAAGCCGGCGCGGGCTCGGTTTACTGGTTGGGCTACCGCGACAATAAGGGGGCATACCTCGATGGCGGCAAGAATTACAAGTTGACCGTTCCCGCTCCGGTGCCGGTGAGTCTCTTCTGGTCACATACCGTCTACGGTATGGACACGCGCACCCTGATCGCTACCGACCAGGACCGTGCGGCGGTACGCTCGCACATTGAAAAGCTAACAGTAAACGCCGATGGTTCCTACACGCTCTACTTCGGCCCAAAGGCTCCGGCGGGCAAAGAAGGCATGTGGATCAAGACCATCCCGGGCATAGGTTGGTGGTCTGCTTTCCGCATCTATGGTCCGAAAGCGGAAGCCTTCGACGGCACCTGGAAACTCAACGACTACGTCGAGATCAAGTAGGCGAACGATGCTGAGGGCATACTTGCACCACTATGGTCCGACAGCAGGGGCCTTCGACGGTAGGTGGAATCTCAACTACATTGTGCCTTTTTAAACCTTGTCGCCAAATTCGATTTACTGAGTGATTATCACACTTAAAAAAACGAAAGAAGAAATGATTATGAAAACAAAAGTATTAAGCAAGTTAGCTATTACGGCCTGTATAGGGCTATTTGCAATCAGCAGTTCCTTTGCTCAAGAAAGGAAAATTATAAGTCACCCGCAAACAGAAGAAGAATTTGAAAAATTAATGCCTGTATCCGGACAAGTAGAAACTTTCTTTGGAAGTTTTGATTTGGAATACAGTACGCTAACCAAAGAATCAGGTGACAAACTTTATAAAGTAATCGACCATCAAAGGGCTTCACAATTGTATCTATGGGGATTGCCAATTGTGGCGATGGAGGGGTTTGAGCAAAACAGTTTTCGAAATTTTAAAGACTACCATTACAACGCACTTATACAGATTGAAACATTCAATGAACGAAGAGGATACCTAACGGCAAACGAAACGACTAATTACGTTATTGGAAACATCAATACCAGAAAAAGTGCCGTTATTGTCAAGTTGCCACCAGGCAAGATTGTTGGAATGATTGTAGATATGTGGGAGCAAAGCCCAACTGATATTGGAATCTATGGTCCGGAATCAGGGAAAGGAGCAACATTTATCATTGTTGGCCCAAATACTCCCCAGGAAATGATTCCTGAGCCTCAGGGAGTATTTGATGATTTCCGAGTCGTTCATATAGATACCGATAGAGGTGGTATTTTGATGCGTATACTTGGAACTAAAGAAGAAGTGGATGCGACTTGGGCAAAACTTCAGGTATATAGCTATGGTGAAGAGCCAGGGGTTACGGTTATTGGCGGAGAAGATAAATTCGCTCCCACCTATCAGCCAAGAGGCATTGCTTACTGGGAAATGCTCCACACTGCCATCCAAAATGAACCCGTGCAAGAAAGAGATCGATTCTTTATGTACTGGCTGAAAACACTTGGCATTGAAAAAGGAAAACCATTCAAACCTACTGAGTACCAAACGGGCGTTTTGCTTGATGGCGCAAAGTTAGGCGAATTGATGGCGAAAAATCTGGTATTCAACGAGCGTTTAGAGGGTGTCCTTCGGCAAAATGCCTGGAGATATGTTCTCGGAGGTGCATGGGGAGAAGGCATAAAAGGTGAACAATCCATGAAATATTATGACATCTTTGACCCAAGAGCCAGATATACATACGAAGCACAAATGACTTCTCCGGCAATGACTATTCCGAGAGCTGGAACAAGTCAGGGTTATTTAGGCAAATTCGAAGACGAAAATAATGAACCTCTCAAGGGAGATCAAATGTACGTGATCGAAGTTTCAGGTCCGATCCCAGCTAAAATGTTCTGGTCATTTACCGTTTATGACAACCAAACAAGAGTATTGTTAGACAATAGAGCAACCGGAGGTGATGTAACCGTAGACAGCACAGATCCGAAAGTAAAGTTCAACCAAGACGGTTCTTTCTATATACTTCTCGGTCCGGGGGCCGCGCCTAAAGGATGGGAATCAAACTACATCCGTACACTACCTAAAAGAGGATGGTTTACTTACCTAAGAGCTTACGGTGCTGAAAAAGCATTTTTTGACGACAGCTATAAGCTGCCGACGATCACCAATGTTAAGTCCTTCGCAGAATTTATGAAATAACACAGGAGAAAAGACCATCCCGGGCATAGGATGGTGGGGGCCTTCCGCATCTATGGTCCGACAGCGGAAGCCTTCGACGGCACGTGGAAACTCGACGACTACGTCGAGATAAAGTAAGTGACCGAGGACAACTAGGTCTGATGCGAAACAAAAATACCAGAATAAGGGTAAGGAGTTATACCATGAAAAAAATATTATCCCGAACACTTATGATCGGCTTTGTAATGATGCTTGGAAGTCAAGCCAATGCTCAGCAGACTGCCACGATTGAGAGCGTATTGGAGGAGCAGGCCTATTCTCGGGCCAAAGAAAGTGTTCTCTGGTCTCAGGGCATGATGGGAGTGGCCTTGTCTTTGGATGCCATCCAGAAACTCGGCGGCGACTATAATGACATCGCGTACCTATCGCGCCCAGCCAACTGGAAGTGGCAGATTCTGACGCCAAATTCAGTTTCCCTGTATGTCGAAAGCGTCATAAAAACCTCGCCCGGTGAACCGGTGGTGATTGAGATTCCGCCGGTGACCGATAGGACGGACATCTTTGGAACCATCATGGACAGCTTCCAGACCCCGCTTGCCGACGTTGGCTCGTTCGGTCTAGACGGGGGAAAGGGTGGTAAGTACCTTATTCTCCCTGTGTCATATGCGGGTGAGATCCCTGCCGGGTTCATCCCCGTTCGCACTGAGCGCAACATTTCCTTCTTTAACTTCAGAGTGATCCCGTCGTCTTTTAATCAAGCCGATCTTGCGGATGCGAATGCGTTCATTCAAAGAATTCAGATCTACCCCTTCAGTGCTCCCGACAAGAAGGGGAAACACATAGACGTATTTGACAAGTTGTATCAAAACGTGGACCCACGCGATGCCACCTACTTCGACGTTCTTACGCGCATGCTGAACCAGGAAACGGTCGTCGAGCGCGACCGGATGATGATGGGTATGATGAAGTCCTTCGGCTATGAACACGGTAAGGAGTTCAAACCATCGGCGGCCACACGCACGATGCTGGGCAGAGCTGTGGTTTCCGCCCTCGATGATCTTATCCTGATGACGCGCGACATCGCCGGGCCGTGGTGGGAGGGGAAGCCCGGATGGATGCTACCGGCCAAATCCGTTGGAGCTCTAACCCAGTTCAAGTTCGTAACCGAATCAGAGTACGCCACCGATGCCCGGGCCGAGACATACTCCATGTATTGCTGCGCACCGGCCAAACTCGGTGCGGCGACAGCGTATATCTTCGCGTCACGCGACATGGACGGTGAACCTCTTGATGCGCGTTCCAATTACGTGCTGCACGTTCCTGCGAACGTCCCGGTAAATCAGTTCTGGTCCTTGACTGCCTACGATGCACAGACGGCGGTGTTCTTTGAAAACGTCGCCAACACTGACATCAGCTCATTGAGCAAGACGATCGAATACAACGACAATGGTTCGATAGACCTATACGCCGGTCCCAAGGCGCCCGAGGGCAAAGAGTCCAACTGGATCGAAACAAACAGCAATCACAACTCGCTATTCCTGTTTCGCTTCTATGGTCCCAAGGCCGGTGTGAGAGATGGTTCCTGGGTGATGGATGGTTTTGAAAAGCAATAGGTAGAAAACCATGAATACATCACGCAATGACATTTCGATCAAACTAATCAGGAGAGAACAATGATAAATTCAATAAAGTTCAAATCAGCCATCACAGCCCTTTATATTTTGGGCTTGATTGGAGTGGCCAATGCGGATGGGCGATCCAATGCGAATGATTCGTTTGTGACCGATCCGAATGGAAGCGGAGAGATCGATTTAGGGGAGACCATTCATTTGGATTCCAAAGGATATCCGAAGCTGGAATCCTTTCAAACGATTTATGATGAGATGGATTATCAAGGTGCGGTCTCAGCATATCTCCAAGCTATCCCGCAAATGGCTTTGTTTGGATCTTTAAAGACGAATCACTTCTACGGCGCAACGGGAAACACGGACACTTTGGTCATGCACAAAGACCCCGCGGTCAACGGTATGCTTACGCCGAACAAAGTGGTCTTCTATGGTGTCAATATTGCCAACCTGGCTGAGTCCGGGCCGATGGTCTATGAATATCCTGCAGGAGCGACAGCCGGACTTATTATGGATATGCAGATGCGATTTCGTGCTGATTTGGGCCTGACTTCTCTTTATACGGGGAGACAGGTCGTGAAGTATCTCGTTTTAACCGAGGATCAAGACTTACCGGATGAGAGTATCAATCAAGAAAAGCATGAATACGTTGTCGTGCGTGTCAAAACGAATCAGGTATTTTTTGGATATCGCGTTCTGGATCCGGTCAATTCGCCGGGGCTGGAAAGGGAATTAAAAATTTATCCCTATTCAGAACGCGACGAGCCGAAACCCAACAAGTTTTTCCAGGCGAAGAAAAGCGATGATACCTATTTCATGACTCAACCCATTGGGATGGCCTATTGGGAGCGCCTTCATGAATATATTCAGATTGAGCGTGTGAATGAAGCTGATCGGTTTATGATGGCGCGGCTGAAAGCCGTTGGAATCGAGATCGGAAAAGACTTTAATCCCACTCCACGACAAATCAAGATCCTTAAAAAAGCAGCGATGGTGGGGGAGAAGATGGCGATGATCTCATCGTTTGCTGCGCGTTCCCAAGCAGCGAAGTACCGTGATGATTCGAAATGGGTGCACCCGCTTACCCTCAACCCGTCACACCGGGATGGTCCCATTTATCAATTGGAACAGCGTGTCGACTGGGCCTTCGAGGCTTATGGGGTTAGCACGGCCATGCAGGCAGGTATACCCGGAAAAGGCTCTACTTACCTCGCTGCCTATCGAGATAAAGAAGGGCAGTGGTTAGATGGAGAAAAGGAATACGTATTTCATATTGCTCCGGACGCTCCCGCTGCACGCTTTTGGGACCTCAGTGTTTACCGAATGGAAACACGGGGATTACTCCCCTTTAAAGAAGGAAGCATCAACGCCATCAATACCTTCACCGAAAATCTGAAGAAAAATGCCGACGGATCAATTGATATATACTTCGGCCCAGGTAAAGCCCAAGAGGGTTACGAGAATAATTTCATCAATACAATCGAAGGTATGCGCTGGTTTTGCTACTTCAGGCTTTATGGACCAACTACAACCTATTTCGATCGTTCGTGGAAAATGTATGACATCCAAAAAATAAATCACAACCAAAAAGGAAAACACTAATGAAAACACTAAACACCATGATCGCCATCCTTTGCGTTACCACTGTTTTGGGAGGCAACCAAGCACAAGCACAGGAAACAGAATCGCCGGCTGTGCGTCTGCACTATAACGGCAATTGGCCAAGCGACAAAGAAGCGCAGGAGCTGCGTGACGAGCTCTACTACAACATGGCGATACAAGCCTACATGACCATGCTACCGGCGTTGAATACGATTGGAATGCGTGACGGTGCCCAGAAGGAGTTTGGCGAGGGCTACAACGTTGTAGCGATGTGGAAGGGCCGGATGGGGGCCAAGACTTGGGTGCCGACACCCAACGCGGACATCATGTACTGCATGTCCTTTCTGGACCTCAAGGAAACCGGTCCGCTCGTTGTCACCGCACCTGGTGGCGTTATCGGCATGTTCACCGACTTCTTCCAACGCACCATCGTCGATGTTGGAAATGTTGGCCCCGACCGAGGTAGAGGTGGCCTCTTTCTACTCCTTCCTCCGAACTACAATGGACCCGTCCCGGATGGATACTACACCTAGACGTCCTCCACCTATAACGTCATGATGTTTTTCCGCATGGTGATGCCCGGTGGAGACAACGGACTCGTTCCAGGTCCTGCCGTTGAAGTGGGAGAACGCACTCGTGTTTATCCACTGTGGGACGAAGAAAAAACATCAAACCGATGGTGTTCGCCGACGGTACGGGCAAGCGCATCAATATGATGTACCCAACCGATTATGCCTTTTGGACCAAACTCAAGAAGTTCGTTGACCATGAGCCTTATGCGGCCATAACCCCCGAGCTCCGTGGCGTGCTTGCCGCCATCGGCATCATCAAAGGAAAACCCTTCGAGCCAACAGCCAGACAGAAGGAACTGTTGGAGAAAGCTGTTGTGAAAGCGCCGAGAATGATCCTGGCAGAGCGCAAGCTCGGTCGAGCCGACAAGCGAGACACCTATTACAAAGATCGTCAGTGGGGGCGCCTTTGGGCGGCGGGAACGGCGGAGTGGATGCAGGCGAGTTACCTGGATGTTGTGGAGCGCGCCAAGTTCTTCCAGACAGCCTATTCCAGTGCGCCGGGCATGGTCATGCGCGGTATCGATAAGGGCTCTAAATATCCTGCCGCAATTAGGGATGCAGATGGAGATATACTGAACGGCAGCAATAACTACAAACTCCACTTGCCGGCCGGTATTCCCGTCAAGCTGTTCTGGGCGGTTACCATCTACAACATCACCGACGGGACGATGCCGGAAACATCGCAGAGATTCCCAGGAAAGAATGGCTTCGACAACACGGTCAAAAACAAGGACGGCTCCATCGATCTCTATTTCGGCCCAACAAAACCTAAAGATGCGCCCGAATCCAACTGGATCCAGTCAATTAGGGGTAGGGATTTCCTTGCAGGGCTGCGCATCTATGGCAGCGGTGTCGAATTCTTCGACCAGACCTGGAGACCGGATGACATCGTTAAGTTGAAGTGATCGACGGTTGTTGATCTTTGAGCCATGTCCCTAATGTTGGTGGGGCATGGCTCTGCATAAAAATGGACAGCAATAAGAAATCCCAGGAAAACAAATGAAAAAAGATAAATTAACGAAGGGAATATTCCATGCAGCGTATTTAATGGGTGCCCTCTTAATAGTTGTTGAAACATTTCGCAGAGGATTTGCCTATTGGGGAGTTTATGCGACGACAATTATTGAAGATTATATTGCTGGTGCATTTTTAATTATTGCTGCCGTGTTATGGATTAAGAAATCTCCTAGATCAAGAATGATCATGGCTGCTGCGTGGGCATACATGATTGCAATGATGACTGCACCTTTTTTTGGCCACTTTGAAGCGTATTTACGAGGAGCTACAATATTGGCAGATGCACCATATGATGCCGTGGGAGCAATTGTCATTAAAGGATTACTTTGGTTAGCTGCCGTGATTGGATTAGGACTTACTTTGTTTATTGCTGACGGCAATAAGAAAACAGGAGAATAACAATGAAAACCATAAGATTAATGATCGCGAGCTTGCTCGTTGTATTCGGTGCAGCGAGTGCGTATGCAGAAACTGAGCAGAAAACATCAGATGAAGCAAACATGGTTGTGAGGGAAACAAGTATTGGGACATTACAATTCCAGAGGAGTTTTCCAACAGAAGAGACATCGAAACTTTTGAAAAAAGAACGTAGGTCACAACGTGCGATTCAAGCATATATATGGGCAATCCCCATTTCCTCAATGGCAGATTATGTGTACACGTATCAAGAAAGTTTAGGCTACGAGATGGGAGATTTCTTTCGAATAAATGCTAATTACTATGAAGACATTGAATTTGCAATAACTGCGAACGGAACAACCGATTATATATTGGGTTGGATTGATACTGATATGGGCCCATGGGTAATCGATGTCCCTGAAGGACCCACTGCTGGATTCATCAATGATATGTGGCAACGCCCTGTTGTTGATCTTGGTATTCCAGGCATCAATAAGGGTAAAGGGGGGAAACACCTTATACTTGGACCCAATACGGAAGTTCCAGAAGGAGCAATTGAGGCAGGCTATAATATTGTAAGATCTCCAAATCGTTTCAACACCCTTGTTCATCGATCTTTTTTCACGAAAGATGAAGAGGCAGAAGCATATTTTAAAATATTTAAATTATACCGTTATGGGACAACCCCACCAGAATCAAAACCAATAAATTATAACAACGGAAAATTTTGGAGTACAGTTCAGCCTAGAGGAATGAAGTTTTGGGAAAGATTAAAGTGGATAATTGATCTAGAGCCAATGCACGAACGTGATGGCTTTTTCTATGCATTCCTAAAAGATTTGGGCATTGAAAAAGGGAAACCTTTTAAGCCTTCTGCTGAAATGATAGAACTATTGACAGATGCCGCTATTGTTGGTGAAGCAATGGTAATAGACAATGATTGGAACACTGAATTAGAAGCAAAA
>NVWB01000081.1 GCA_002733575.1 Blastopirellula sp.
GGACGCACTCCAAAAATCAACGCCAAAAACAGCCGCGACCACTGGCCAGCAGCCAACGCCGCACTATTGGCCGGCGGCGGAATGCGAACCGGCCAAGTGATCGGCGCGACGGATCGACTCGGCGAGCGGCCTGCCCGACGTCCAGTCAAGTTCCAAGAAGTCTTCGCCACGCTCTACCACAACATGGGCATCGACTCCAAAAACGCCCGCATCTTCGACAACAGCGGCACACCCCAGTACTTGGTAGACAATGGGATCGAGGCGATTCGGGAATTGATTTAGGGGTTGATGGTGGTGGATTCATCAGCCAGGCATAGCGGCACGGTATCATGCGGCGTTTGGGGAATTGTAGAGTTCGATTAATCGAGCCGAATCAGTTTTTATTATTGAGCCCTCAGTAAGGCTTCTTTTAATATCGTAACAGCAGACCACGCAGAAACGATCAAGAACAGGTTAAGGGCAATGCCTGCACAAGCAGGAACCAATATCTTTGGTGTCCCATATTTGGTCATACTAATTAATGCCGCGATTCCAGCAAATAATGAAATCATAATAGCAACCGAAAAAATGTAGCTCATCACTCGCTTTGTATCAGGATCAGGAAAGCCGATGAAAAAGAGGTTGATGATGCAGTTAGCTATCGGCAATTTCCAACTTAACTGGGCTGCCTTGATACCGAAATTAATTTGCTCTTTCGGCCTGCTCATTGGAATGTGTTCTCGAATTACACCCGCTTCCTTGAATGGATTCGAGTCATCAAAGACGGACAATTCCAGAGCTAATGGTGTTACGGTGGAAACGGTTGGTTGTGCAGAACTTTCGATGTCTACGAATTCTGCCTCATACACATCCTCTTCTACTTCAGGTTCTTTGTCACGAAATTGATGGTGATAGCACTTTAGATAATAACCATAAACCCAGCTAAACGAAGACCAAATTCCTACTGCTGTTAGAAGTTTGAGATTGGCATTTGCAGACAACAAAGTGCAGACAACAAATAAAACGAATCCTGCCACTGCTATGGGGAAATATAGAAACTTGGGGTGATGCACTGTTAAACGCATGCTCTGAACTTGAATTAAAGCAATAACTCCAAGTATGAACGCTACCAGTGCCCCCAGCAGAATAATAGCTATCATTCCAGATCTTACAATTTCTGTGGATGACTCGGCCCCGAAAACAAAACAGAAACTGAAAACACTTGTCAACGATGCGGACAGTCCAAAATAGAGCCCCCAGGTCAATCGACGGATATAACACGAGTAAGTAATCAGTAAACCGATGACACTTAATATTGGGCCTGAAAATAAAATCGTGCCCAGCTTGATCTCCATAGCTACCAATGCTGCACAAATACCAAAAAGTTGGATTGCAATTAGTGTGGTTATGTAAATTCGGGCCGTACGCTCTTCCTTAGATGACATTGTTTGATATTTATCCTTGCATGAATTATTGACTTTTTCCCTAGTTCCAATATGCAGATCCCATCCTAGTCCAATTGACTGTTGCTTTCAAACACAGCACACTGATTTTTTGTTTCCAAATAAACTACAATGAATACTCGGAATCAAACTCTAATGACCTTACTTCTCAAGCAAGAAAACTAAATGACCGCAGACGAAGCAGAGCGTGATGTGTTGTTGGCCTCGATATTGGAGGACTTGACTGATCAAGTCCATCGGGGTGAAACCGTCGATTTAGATCAGGTGATTACCAAGCATCCTGACTTGGCGCAAGATTTGCGCGAACTGTGGGGTGCGGTGATGTTGACCGATGCGGTGGCCAACACGTATGAAGACTCGATTGACTTGAGCCTGACCACTTCGGCTTCTGGCGGTTCGTCGGCGGGCGGGCTGAGGGCATTGCAGTTGCCGGCTGTGTTTGGTGACTATGAACTGCTAGAGGAAATCGGTCGCGGCGGCATGGGCGTTGTCTATCGGGCCAAGCAAACAAGCTTGAACCGAGTGGTCGCCATCAAAATGGTGCTCAAAGATAAACTGGCATCGGCGGAGGACTTGGCTCGGTTTCAAGCTGAAGCCGAAGCCACGGCCCGGCTAGAGCATTCCGGTATTGTGCCGGTGTACGAAGTCGGCGAGTACGAAGGCCGGTACTACTTCAGCATGAAGTATGTGGAAGGCGAAACACTTGCGGATCGCATCGCCCAAGGCCCGATGCCTCCGCGTGAAGCGGCCATGATGCTCAAGGAAATTGCACTGGCCGTGCATCATGCCCATCACCATGGGATATTGCACCGTGACTTGAAACCATCGAACATCTTGCTCGACGCAGCGGGCAAACCACTGGTGACCGATTTTGGATTGGCCAAACAATTCAAGTCAAACCAGCGGTTGACGAACACCGGGGCCATTCTAGGAACGCCAGCTTATATGGCACCGGAGCAAGCATCCGGTAGTCGTGGGCAAGTCGGGCCAGCTTCGGATGTTTATAGTTTGGGAACGGTTTTGTATGCCATGCTCACCGGGCGGCCTCCGTTTCAAGGGGCTACTCCGGTCGAAATTGTGTTGCAAGTATTGGAGCAAGACCCACCGTTGCCGCGAGAGATTAATCCCAAGGTGAACCGCGACCTGGAGATGATTGCCCTGCGGTGTTTACAAAAACCGATTGACTTGCGTTACAGTGATGCCCAAGCTTTGGCCGATGATCTTGATGCCTACCTAAAAGACGAATCGATCTCGGCACGTAGCGGGCAGTTTCTGCAGATTGTGAGTCGATTGTTTCGTGAAACCCATAACGCCCAGATCTTAGAAAACTGGGGCGTGTTGTGGATGTGGCATAGTTTGGTGTTGGTGATTATTTGCGTGATGACCCATTTCTTGCAGCAACGCGAAGATCAAAACATGTGGCAGTACATTGGCATTTGGACAGTACTGTCTGGTATTTGGGCCGCCGCTTTCTGGGCTATGCGTAGAAGGATGGGGCCTGTGACATTTATCGAACGCCAGATTGCGCATGTTTGGGGGGCCAGTTTAATTGGCATCAGTTGCATGTTTCCGCTGGAGTGGTTGATGGGCCTAGAAGTGCTGACCTTATCGCCCCTCTTGGCGGTCATGTCAGGCATGATTTTTTTAATCAAAGGCGGGATATTAACCGGGTGGTTTTATATTCAAGCAGCCGCGTTGTTTTTGACGGCTATCCCGATGGCCTTGTACCCTGAGTATGCGCATTTGATCTTTGGAGCAGTGGCGTCTCTCAGTTTCTTTGTGCCAGGGTATCAGTATCATCAGCAAAAACTTCGGGGCGAGAAACTGTTGAGTGAGTAGAAGGTTATTGGGAGGTTCCTAAGCCAAATGAATTTGGTTTTCCTCCAAGAAACTTTACTTCTTCACCTTCGGTGTATTCTAGATGAATTCCTGCCATATGACCTGGGATCTCATGTGAAAACAAGAAATAGCCTTCTCCCTTTGATAAACGCCCATGGGTTTCTCTACGAATGATCCACTCTTCTTTCACACAGAGATGCTTTTTAGATTCAATTTCGATTTCTACTTTAAGGGAGGTAATTTTTCGATCAGTCTCCACCAAGTAGATTGAATCTTTATTGCTCCTAGAGAGTTTAGACTTAACCCGTACCGCATTCGTGGGTAACGAAGAGAGATTTGGAGCTCCGGTTATTCCTATCGGTTCTCGATAAGGAAGTTTAATATTATCTACTGACCAAATTATCAAAGTGCTTTTAGCGTTAGCTTCTCGCGGGTTACTCAACTGATAGGTCGTTTTTAAACATACATACTCTTTGGCATCCAGCGTTATCATTTCTTCGATTGGTTTTCCCACAATTGTCCAATCTTTCAGCCAGTTTTCTGGGGGATTTTGTTTTGTTGTTGATGAGGTCTTCCATTCTCCATCTCTCATGGATTGACGATGTGTGATAATCTTTCCATCTTCGATTCCCTGAAAATAGGCTCTTGTCAGATAGGTCTTGGTTTCGCCACGCCTTGTATTCGTTTCAGTCCAAGTTCTCCATGATCCTGGAGGAAACGATGTCCACCCATCAATAAATAATGAGTCCTCTTCTGCCTTTATCCCTAGAGGACAAAGCAGCAAGAAAGTGATGGAATACAAGAATACAGCTTGAATACGTGTGATCATTATCTAGAAGCCTTGATGTTGAATGTAGAAATTGTTCAACATTCTGAGAGTTGGAAGTCTGCTGAAATGGCTATATTCTATATCGCTCAAATTGAAATAACAATTAGTTTAACGGGAAAAATGATGCTCCGCTAAATCAATTCCCTGATTCGGTGCAAATAATTCAAACGATCTTGTTTCTAGTTGCGTATAATATACAGACCTCACGGTAAAATGTACGCGCCGAGTGTACAGCCCCGATGACTCCTTCCTTAGCTAACACAATAAACCCATGCATTATTTCGTTTCTGACTTGCACTTGTTTTCAGATCGTTCCGATGCCCATCGTTATGATGATCGGCTGAAGAAGACCGTGCGTGATGCGAAGACGTTTGTGTTGGGGGGCGATATCTTTGATTTCGATTGGACCACATTGCCGTCGGTCGATCATACGGTCGATGCGGCGATGGACTGGTTGGGTGAACTGCTGAGCGAGAACAACGACTGTCAGTTTCATTACTTGTTGGGCAATCACGATTGTCATCTGCCGTTTGTTAATCGTTTGCAGCAACTTTCGACTGAAGTCGACAATTTGAAATGGGATCCGTTTTATATACGCCTGGGCAACTCACTGATGATGCACGGCGATGTCGATAATAAAAGTGCGAACAACCAGTCGATTGAAAAATCACGCACCGTGCGAATGAACGCCACCAAACGCCATGCGTTACAACACCGGCTGTATGACCTGGCGATTAAGACCCGTTTGCATAAAGTGATAGGTCACGTGGCAAACCCCAAGAAACGGGTCGCCTCGCGCATCTTAGGCTACTTAGAAAACGAAGGACAGGGCGTCGAGTCTGGTCTCGAAAATGTCTACTTCGGCCACACGCACGTCGTGATGCGTGAATATCAATACCAAGGAATCCACTTCCACAACGGCGGCGCCCCGATGCCGGGGTTGAAATTTCGAATAATGGAAATGGATATTGATGGTTGTTGAGTGAACATCAGGACGAACTCTCTTTTCGCCTTCGAGGCTTGAACTGTGTACTCCTTGCAGAGTAGAATCTACTTTGATTCATCGCATTCAATTCATCAGCCCCGGCATTTTTCGTATGTCTGACAAGCAGCAAATTCCTGAGCGGCGCAAATTCTTGGCTGCCCTTGTTGCACAACCAAGCTCGTTGCTCAAGCTGATGAAGCAGAAAGCGGATGAGCCCGAAGATACGCCCGAATTGATTCCAGAAACTCAACCGGCACCAAATCTTCAATTCAATCTACATACGGTGTTTGTGTTGATTACCGTGGTCTGTGTCTCTCTGGCGTTCCTACGGACAGGATTGGAAATGGGAATTATGGTGACTGGGGTGTTGGTTGTTGGCAGCATCGAAATCTATCGGTCACGAATTCGTAGTACGTTAGGTGAATCGAATTACGACGCACTTGAAATGACTTTACGATGCATTGGCGGTATACTGGCTGGAATAATACTTGGTGCAGTCTGCGGCGTCTTGTTTTGGCTGTCCAACCAGCCTGCTGGATTCTGGAACTCAATCAGGGTCGGCATGGCCTTAGGCTCGGTGGTAGGAGCCATTTACCCACGAGTCACCATGACCCTGGTTATTCTGATTCCCATGCCTGGTTAATCACACAACTACCGGGCCTACTTCACTCATCCTACGAAGATCAAAGTCTCCGCCGGAGATCGTCGGCGCTTTCAGGATCAGATCGAGCGGTTGGGCCATTTGTCGGAAGGCGGTGGTTGGCATGGCCAGGGTTTTCCACTTGGGCGAGATCTGCCGGGCCCAGGCGTGGTACAGGTCTAAGCGAATTCCGACAAACGCATAGATGTTGTCACGAAATCGAAACAGATGATCTTCCGGCAGCGGGGCCAGTTCGCCCAGGACTTGATAGGCAAACACAAACAAACCACGGAACTGGGGGCCAAACAATTGTTCCCACTGGGCCAGGCTTTGCATGTCGTCGGTTGTGGTCCAATTCTTCCAGTAGCGACGCTTGCGGCCAGAGGGAAAGTGGCGGCCTTTGACATCGATCAACCACGACATTTGGGCATCGACCGGCGAAACCACAAAGTCGACGTTTTTCAGCGACTTGTCCGCGTAGAGACTCCGTCGTTTTTCATCGACGGCGATGTACGGAATTTTTGATTCGCGAAGATAGGCCTCGAGCGCAAGTTCGTAGTGGTTGTTCCGTAAAGCCATTGCTGGTTCACCTCGGTTGAGAAAAGGGAAATGGCAGCAGTCACGAACAACGAAAGATGCTCGTGCCACTGCGTTCCTATTCTGCAAACCGGGTGTGACAACGGTTTGTCACCGGAAAGAGAATTACAAGTTTAAAAGTCGGGAAACTTCAGTAATCACCTCTATAGAACTATTGGCAATTGATGCCGTAGAGGTGTCTCCGGTGGCTAAATGCTTCACTTGGCAAACTTCTTCGGCCAATTCGCGGTCTCCGGCAATCAGTGCGATGCGGAAACCACGTTTGTTGGCGTACTGAAGTTGCTTGCCTAACTTCTTCGCTTCGGGGTAGAGTTCCACCTTCAAACCAGCGGCTCGCAGATCGGCGGCCAGCTTCAAGTAGTGGTGCAAGCTGTCAGGGTCAAAGTAGGGAATAAAGATGTCAGCAGGCGTGGCCACTTTTTCAATTTTGCCGAGTTCTTCCATCGCGGCCAACAGTCGGTCGAGCCCCAGTGAGGCCCCGATGCCGGGTAGCTCTTGATTGGTGTAGAGCCCTGCGAGGTTATCGTAGCGCCCGCCTGAGCAGATCGAACCAATGCCTGGTTGCTCATCTAAAAAGGTTTCGAAGATGGTGCCGGTGTAATAATCGAGTCCTCGTGCAATCGAAACATCGACCGAGATGTTGTTATCTGAAACACCAGCGGCAGAGACCGCTGCTAATAAATCGCGGAGTTGTGATAATCCGGCTTCACCCGTTTCGGAGCCAGCCACGAGTGGAATGACTTGCTGAAGAATTTCATCGTTACTGCCGGTGACTGCGGCCAGTTGCAAGACTTCGTTGGCTTGTTGCTCGCTGGTTCCAGCAGTCTCCATCATTTCGGCGGCCACTTTTTCACGGCCAATTTTTGCCAGCTTGTCAAGCGCACGGAGAACTTCAGTTGACTTGTCTAGCAGGTCAAGTTTTTCTAATAGTCCGTTCAGGATTTGGCGGTTGTTCACGCGGATTGAAAATTTGTCGAAGCCAATGGCCTGTAATAGATCGTGAATCACCAAGGCGGTTTCAATATCAGAAACGATACTCTTGGTGCCGATGGTGTCAAAGTCGCACTGCATGAATTCACGATAGCGACCGCGTTGAGGGTTCTCGCCACGCCAGACGGGCGCAATGTGGTAGCGTTTAAACGGTGTGCCTAATACTCCGATGTGTTTTGCGGCAAAGCGGGCCAGTGGAATTGTGAGATCAAAACGCATCGCGACTTTATGTTTGCCATGCTCAAACTTAAACATCTGCTTATCAGTCTCTTCACTACCGTTGCCTGTCAGAATCTCTAAGTACTCTAGCGTTGGCGTATCGATTGGGGCAAAACCGTACGAGCGATAAATGCGGCGCGCGGTTTCCATTAACTGTTCACGTGGCATCATCATTTCCGGCAGGTAATCTCGGAAGCCTTTGAGGACACGCGGTTGGATCAGTTTCTTTTTGTTCATCAGCAGTTTGGTTCTTGATTAAGTAAGAAACGCCGCAGGGAAATCGCGGCGTTTGAGATAGTTGACAGCTTGGTGATCACCCATTGGAGATCGCTAGTCTGTTGAAGGTTCACCTGTATGAATTACAGTATCGGCAACAAGGCCGGTTTGCGGCTACGAATACTTTCTCCGGCACGTTTAGGCAGGATGGTCTCGGCATATTCCCAAATCTGCTCTGGCGTTTCAAAGTATTTATCGTAGACCCAATTGTCTTCGTATTCACAGTTATCGGTGGTATAGTCACGGCAAATTTGCGGGCGGGTCTCGTAGATGCCACACATGTTGTTCTCGCCCAAGTGTCGGCATTTGGTATGCACCAGCAAATACCAACTGCCTTCATCCATGAATACGGTCGCTTGTTCGTGTAACAAATACCAGCGGATGAACTCGAAATCGTTAAACTCGGTCGGGGTTTCAATCGGCAAGGCAAAGTACCGGCAACACTTGGCCGTACAGTGATCGCAAAGCACTTCATCAGGCTTGAGATCTTCACGACGGGGTTTGGTTCTTGCGGCGGTAGTTACCATGATTCTATGTCCTATCGAGCCCTGTTGGCTGCCAGCGATATTATCTGAGCAATTGCCTTAATCAGCACAAACTAACAAAAACGCAGTGAAATGACTAGTTGAGAGAGCAATTTCAGGGGTAGATTCAGTTCATATTCAACGCAAACGCCGCTGAATATGGCATACTGTCAGAAGAGCCTTGTCTGATTCACTCTGGTTGAGAGCCTATGTCAGATGATGTTTCGTAAATCACAATTTAGATATCAGCACGAAAGTTGAGCACTGGCAAATGCAGGTCGTCATCACCGCAGTAGGCCCTGATAATTCTGGCTTGGCCGACCCCATTATTCATTATGTGACCGGTTTGGGGGCAAATATCGCTGAAATCCAGATGTACGATCATGATGAAGAAGCGGTCTTCGCCATGTTGCTGCGGATTCATGTCGAAACCGAAGATTTGACTTCACTTCGGGCTGCGTTGACAGAAATTGGCACTCTTAAAAAACTCTCGGTCCGGGTTTGGTCGCCTGAAGAACGCAAGGATAAACCGCGGATTGCAATTTGTACCACGTATCGTCCTGAGCCTGCATTAGCCCTATTACGCGCAATGCGTGACAATCAAATCAAGGCCGAACCTGCGGTCATGATTGGCAACCGCGAACACTGTCGGGGTCTGGCCGAACAATTTGGGGTTGATTGGCAATCCATCGGTGGAGAAAAGGGCGAAGCAGACGACGACCGTATGGTCGAAATTCTTGACCAATACGAAGTCGATTATGTGGTGCTGGCCCGCTATATGCGAGTTCTGCCAGCCAGTAGTTGCTGGAAATATGCAGGTGGGCGGATCATTAATTTGCATCATGGAATCTTGCCAAGCTTCCCAGGTATGCGACCTTATCACGATGCGTATGCTTCACGCATGTTGACCTATGGGGCCACCTGTCATTTCATTGTGCCTGACTTAGACGCGGGTAATCAGATCATTCACCAATCAACCTATACCGTTCCTCATGGGCTGAAGATTGATGAGATCGTGCGGCTTGGACAAGAGGACAACGAACCACGCTGTTTGGTCGAAGGCGTTCGCCGAGTGGTCGATGCGGAAGTGCGTCTCCACTTCCACCGGGTGATATCAACCCAGACCTAGCGAGGGTTAGATTTTAATGATTCATCTAACTGCGATGGTTGTTTGACCGTCTTGCGGTAAACCCCATAGATAAAGCGGACCTTTCAGTCTAATTGATTCTTGCCTGTAATTAAGGGCAACCTAGATTCTGAATGAGAACGTTTCCTCGCTGTGCGAAGAAGGAACGAAGTAGAATCAACGGATGTATCTAGGGTCAATAGCTAACCATGCGACATAACCTTTTAATTGCCGGGACTTTTTCCAATTTGGGAAAAGGTCTATCGGAATTGTTTCATAACGAGTTTCAAGTTGAAACCGTGCTGAATGGAGCTGCATGTCTAAAGCAATGCGTATTAACGATTCCGAAGATCATATTACTAGGTGTTGATCTGCCAGATGCTAATGGCGTTGAAGTTTGCCTGCAATTAAGAAAAATACAAAAATTAGAGAACACACAGATCTTATTGATTGGTGATCCTAGCGAAGAGTCGATCCGCCTTGCTGGGTTTTCTAACGGTGCCGATGATTTTATTTCTAATACGGTCAGCTCTGAAGAATTAATTGCCAAAGTACGTGTGCTGAGCAAACTCCATAACGCAGTAAAGCGGGCGCAAGACGCGGAAGAAAAGTTACAACATTACAACAGTGAATTAGAACGTGTGGCCGATGCCCGCGCCGAAGCAGTGCAAGCAACCCAAGACATTGCGGTGTTTGCATTGGCGAAACTGGCCGATTCCCGAGATAATGAAACCGGCGAACATCTGGTTCGTATGCGAGCTTACTCACAAATTCTGGCAGAGCGTTTATCTCAGCACGGTCCGTATACAGATCAAATTGATTCGCAGTTTTTAGACGATTTGTATCGCTCCAGTCCACTGCATGACATCGGGAAAGTCGGCATTGCAGATAGCATTCTGACCAAGCCAGGCAAGCTGACAAAAGATGAATTTGAAATCATGAAAACGCATGCTGTGATTGGAGCGGAAACGCTCGAAGAAACAGCAAACAGCAGCCCCAGCGGCAGCTTTTTTTATATGGCGGCCTCGATTGCCCGTTATCATCATGAACGCTGGAACGGCAAAGGCTACCCGGATGGTTTAAGTGGATTAGATATCCCACTGGCTGCCCGAATCGTGGCGGTTGCCGATGTCTACGATGCACTCACATCGAAGAGAGTCTATAAACGAAGCTTCTCACACGAAGAATCTTGTAAAATTATTGAAGAAGAATACGGGCAACATTTTGAGCCTGCGATGATCGATGCTTTCCGACACTGCCTAGATCGTTTTCAGGAGATCTCACAAGGGCAGGTCGATCCAGAGAAAGTGAACAGCAAGCGAGTCTCTAAACAGCCCAGGTATCGGGTGGGAATTGAACGTGGAACTGTTCTGCAAAAAAGCAATGAAAAGGTATTGGTCATTGATGATGACCCATCGATTCTTCGCATTCTTTCAAAATGGCTCTCTGATGAGGGTTACGATGTTTCGACCGCCGATAATGGTGAAGACGCATTGAAGATGATCGAAGAGACCGTGCCCCGGTTTGTGCTTACCGACTGGAATATGGATGGCTTGGATGGGGAAAGTGTTTGTCGCTGGATTCGTGAACAACATTTGCCTCATTATGTTTATACCATTGTGATCACAGCGGATGAACAATCGGATACCGTACTCAAAGCGTTTCACAGTGGAGCCGATGATCTGCTGCCCAAACCACTGAAACGCGATCAACTGATTGCTCGATTAAAGTCAGCAAGCCGTGTTGTYGAGCTAGAGAATCAACTCCATAGTCAAACGCGAAACGATCCTTTAACAGGYYTGGCAAACAAACGCTATYTAGAAGAACAGTTACAACGCGAATGGCATCGAGCGGCCCATTACCGAAGTGTGCTTTCCTGCGYCTTGTTAGACATTGACTCRTTCCGMGAAATCAATGAGCAGCACGGAATTGCAGCCGGTGATCAGATGGTTAATMAGATTGCRAATATCTTAAAAGAGARCACAAGRRTTACCGATTATGTATGCCGYYTAGAGRGTGATCRRTTTTTGATTGTKCAAACGGAATCRAATGCAAATCAAACGACYGACTTTGCGGAACGCTTGCGRAAAACMATTAACGMCAGRWCATTTGACATCGGTGAAGCKAMGGTCCAAGTYACCGTTTCGCTAGGYGTTGCCCAAAGCATGTCRGACATTCRTAACTTAGATCAACTCATYGARTCTGCCAAAGAATCGTTGATTATTGCCAAGCAGCTCAAAGGAAATAAAGTCATTGCCAAAGGCTTGTTGAATCAATCTGAGACCGAAGAACTATCAAAAGCAATCGGACGAAATCCTTTGTCGATGACATTGGCCAAAGATATCATGTCCTCTCCAATTGAATCTTTGACAGAGACCGACACAGCCCAGCATGCCTCTGACTTTCTACTAAAACACAACATTAACTCTGCCCCAGTTGTTGATTCCTCGGGTGCCCTGGTAGGTATTCTTTCCGAAAGAGACTTACTAAAGTGTATGATCTACGAACATCGATGGGATCAGCCAATCTCAGTCCTTACGACTAAAAATGTCGTCTCGTTTGAGGAAAATGAATCGGCCGAGGTTATCTACAATTTCCTACTCAAGGCCGCGATTCGCAGAGTTACCATTGTAAAAAATGGAAAACCTGTGGGCGTGATCAGCCGTGGATTATTACTTCGCTGGCTCAATAACGAAGGACGCCACCTAGATCCTTCGAGTTTGCTCGATGAAAATCATCAAGTCGGATTGATTGAAAGCTTGGAAGAGATTATCCAATGCATGGATTCAAGTTCCATTTCTCTTGAAACTGCCGAGAATTGATACGATTCTTTCCATCGCATCTCTTCAGCGTATTTTACATCTTCTGTTCGAGCCAGTCTTCCCTTGGTATTATAGTGTGCGTAGAACAGTCTCTTTTTAGCCTCGTTCTGCAACATGTGATACCTTCCGCTGTAAAGCTTCAATCCCTGAATTACGAACAACCCATCCTGTTTTTATCTAGACGCCCTTTCAATAGGGTGAACTTGCAAGGAGACTCGGTAAGTGGCCGACAATACATACGACCAAATCGCTGATACGATCCAAACCGCAGGCCCTGCTGGAACGGTTGATTTTCTTGTCAACTTATTTCGAGAGCAAAAAAAGTACTATGAGCTGTTTGAACTGCTCAAAATGCAGGCACGGCTCAAGTTAGGTCTGCCGATTCTCTATACCGATGATGGAGACGAGTTGAGTGAAGAGCAACGCAATCAACTGGAAGACGCATTGATTGAAGCCTGTCGAGAAGTCGGCGGCATGCTGCTTGATGAGGATCGTATTCGAGAAGGTTGGTATTATCTGCGACCGGTGGGCGACAAACAGCCTGTCATCGATGCCCTGCATCGCGCGAAAGTCGATGAAGAGAACGTCGAAGATTTAATTGAAGTCGCTTTGCAAGAAGGTGTTGACCCTGAGTTCGGTTTTCAATTAGTGCTAGATCATTATGGCACTTGTAATTCTATTACAACATTTGAACAACAAATTGCTCCGCAACCATCTGCTGTTCAACGCCCGATTGCGGCCTTATTGCTGAAACACTTGCACGAAGAACTGCGTGGGTCACTGACTGCCGATATTGCGCAGCGGGAAGGCAACGATCCGACCGAAGCTACCATCGGCGAAATGATTGCCTCACGCGAGTGGCTCTTTGATAACAGTGGCTATCATATTGATACCAGCCATTTGTCTTCCACAGTACGATTTGCCAAAGTGCTGAATGATCCAGAGCTTCTCAAACTGGCACGCGATCTGACTCTGTATGGACAGTGCCTTGATCCGCAGTTTCAATACGAACAACAACCGCCGTTCGATGATTTCTACGACGCCCATCTACTTTACTTCAATGCGATTATTGGAGATGAGATCGATGAGTCGCTCGCTTTCTTCAAAGAAAAGGCCCAGGCGTCAGATATTCGTCAAGAAGGATCGTTGGCAATAGAGACCTATATCAGTTTGCTCTCGCAATCAGGCAAACATGCCGAAGCATTAGACGCCGCACTCAGCTTAATACCAGCCGGGGTGCATACTCAGAACATTGCCCCATCGCTCATCGAACTCAGCGAAGCGGCTGGCGATTTTGGTAAACTTTCAGAGCACTGCAAAAGCCGCGATGATCTACTAGGTTTCGCCACGAGCATGTTGCAGGGAAGTGATTTGAAAAAATAGTTCGCTATTTGCCCAACAGCCATTTTTTCGCAAGATCGATATCATCGAAAACTCGGAGTTGATAACCCATATTTACAACAACATCCTCCATGAATTTAGGAACACTCATGTCTCCTCGATAGACAAAGGCCAATTTAAACTTAAAGGGAATCATTGTTTGATTGGCGGCCATGGCCGAATCATATGCATCCATAGTACCCCCTGTGATCCTGGCTTCTCGGTAGTCGATCAGAAACCGATTGATTTCATGTTTTTCTCTAAGTTCATTGGTTGCCTTCTGAAGTGCAATGGCGTCTTTGGGTCGTTCATAATCGCCAGTCACGCAGATCGTGTAAAGATTTTTCTCTCGATCTATCTCTGCGGTGTAATCCATATTGTTGATTTGTATCTCCGTTCAAATCATCCTGATTTTAATAACCCATTCCTATTGCAGTGATTGTAAGAAGCGTCCTCATAAAAATCAAACCTATCGCATATCTTGATTTATACGAACGCGGTTAAAGTATTCCGATTTTTCGGATAACGCCGATTCTACTGGCGATTAACACGAGAGATGTCGATTCCTAGAGGGTGTTATGTCGTGTTAAATGAAAATTCACAATCACGATCAAGTATCTGGTAGTCTTACGTGCTTTCTCAAAACATCTTCCCGTGTTTAATAGTGGCCATCTTTTGGCTTACCACGGTCGCTCCTGCGCAAAATATCCCAGTCTTTGACTCGAACCCGTTGGTTCAAGAATTGCCACTGCGTGAAGATCTGCTATCACGCATGCTGGCAATGGAAGCAGAGCTAGAGTTGCTACGCCATCAATCGGTAGCGTTGCAGCCCACTCCACTTGAATCTCTTGTTCCTGGTGTTTCCATTCAACCAAATACAGAACGGTTTGAAGGGAATTTCTCAGAGCAAAAGAAGCTAAATGTTGGTACCGACTTTTATTCGCTACCAGACTTTGATGGTGGTTTGGTCGTACATGGACATGATGTGGCAATGAAGCTGGGTGGCTATGTCAAAGCCGATTTCATTTACGATTTTAATCCTATAGATTCGACCGACTCCTTTGACACCACAACCATTCCTGTGGGAGCTCCAGATCGGCGTAATGCACGATTTCATGCCAGACAAACACGCATGAGCTTCGACACCCGGTGGGCTTCAGGATTTGAAACCGTCCGCATCTTTGTCGAAAGCGACTTCTTTTCAGATAATAGTCAGTTTCGCTTGCGTCATGCCTACGGGGAAGTTCGGTCTGTTTTAGTCGGTAAAACTTGGACCGCGTTTGCCCATGCTGCTGCTGCTCCTGCAACTTTAGACATGGAAGGTTCGGTTTCAAGTGTCAACCGCCGTCAGGCACAACTGCGTTACACTCAACCGATCTACTGTGATAGTTTGACCTACTCTGTTTCGATTGAAGACACCAAATTTATCGTCGTTCCGCCAATGGGCATTACCGGAGAAGCCAGAAGTCCTTCGCCAGATTTTGTGGGTCGATTTCGTATCGAGGATGACTGGGGACAAGCTCAAATTGCCGGGCTCTATCGGATTGGTGGATTTCAAGAAACCGGAATGGAAGTAGTCACAGGAACTGGTTGGGGGCTGAATTTCACTGGCGTTGGTTTAGTGACCCCGCAAACCAAAGTTTATGGCCAAATGGTGTTCGGCGAAGGAATCGGCAGCTATCGTGACCTGCCAGACGCTGCCGGCGGAGACCCCTTGGGTGTACTCGGCTGGATGGTCGGCATCACCCACCAATGGTCTCACGGAATGAGTTCTAATTTTACTTATGCCGAGAATATATTAGACAATGTGGCCGCTCAAGATATGGACGATGTCCATCGGACCACCTATTTTGCCGCGAATACGATCTGGAGCCCCTTAGATCGAGTTGATTTCGGGCTGGAATATCTTTACGGATTGCGCGAGAACATCAGCGGCGATATTGGAATCGCCCATCGAGTACAAGCGTCAGTCATTTTTCGCCTGCCTTAACACCCGGTTTCTTACGGTTGGGCTTTTCTGATCTTCCCGGTTATGCCAAACTGCGGGCTGAAACTTTGTTCTCAGTTTGGAGCCCTTGAAACGATGCCTCGCAATTTTAGTTGTAATCCAAAACACCAGGGCCTTATGTCCCACATTCTTTTCTGCTTGTTCATTTCTTGCTGGGCAACATCGTCTGTATTTGCACAAACGGGAATTCCAGAAGTTCCCGCGACTGGAACTACCGCCCTGCCTGCGGCAGTCCCGGAAGTTGTGGTTGATGCCAAGCTATTAGCCAAGATGGCTACTCCCTTGGATACGATTAACACCTTTAAAAAGGCGGCCCTTGGTAATGATAAAGAGATGGCGATAGCCTGTCTCGATTTCTCAGAACAGCCAGAAATCCTCGAAAGCTCACAGGGCTGGGAGTATGCTACTGATCTGTATTCTCTGGTTTTCGAACTATGGGAACTCGATCCTGATTATATTGATGACATCGGACCCGATGAAAATACTATCGACCTTTATTCCGCGTTGGTTTCAGTCCAAGATACAGACGAAGATCCCGTGCTGATTACTCTTACAAAAGATGCGAACGGTTTTTGGAAGTTTAGCCCCGAAACGGTGGCACAGATCCCTGCCCTTTGGACAAACTATGAATCTCAGATTTCGACTATTAAAGAGCAAGACACTACGGAAGAAAAGGAACAGCTAAAGCAAGATTTTTCCAAGTGGCTAGAATTACAAATGCCGCCTGCTTTAAAAGAAGTAGTTTGGTTACTGCCCAACTATCAGTGGATCTGTATAGTGGCGTTGATCATTCTCGGTTTTGTGGCAGATTTCTTAACCCAATTGATCATGGGAATTGTCACACTAGCCTGGTTTCGCTATTCCAAAAAAGATGCAACAGACGAGGAACGCAAGAGCACTAGAAAATCGTGGCGGCCAGTGGGGCACCTGATGCAGGCATTGGTTTGGTATTATGGCCTGTATGCGTTTAGATTACCTCCCAATGTGCGAATTTTCTTACTGCATGCCATCCAAGTATTTGCCATGGTTGCCGCAGTATTGACCGCTTTCCGGTTGATTGATTTACTGTGCCTTTACTTGGCCAGAAAAGCTCTTAAAACAAAAACTCGTTTTGATGACTTACTGGTTCCAATTGTCTCACGAGCACTCAAGGCAGTCATTGCTTGCGTGGCCATTTTAATCCTTGCTGAAACCTATGACTTACCTGTCACGGGATTGATCACAGGCTTGGGCGTAGGTGGTATCGCGGTTGCTTTGGCAGCAAAAGACACCATCAGCAATATCTTTGGATCACTCACGGTAATGCTCGACCGACCGTTTGAAATCGGGGATTGGATTGTCACCGATGGAGTCGAAGGCTCTGTCGAAAAAGTGGGCCTGCGTAGCACACGTATTCGCACATTTTATAATAGTATCATCACCGTACCGAACAGCCTGCTGATCACGGCCAAAGTTGACAACATGGGCAGTCGACGTTTTCGCCGCATCAAGACCTATCTCAATATCCGGTACGACACCACACCGGAACAAATCGACGCATTTTGCGAAGGGGTACGCGAACTACTGCGACGACATCCGTATACCCGCAAAGATTATTACCATGTGTATCTGAATCAGTTCAATGCCTCGTCTCTCGATATTCTGCTCTACTGTTTCCTGGAGTGTCCTGACTGGAACGTGGAGCTTCGGGAACGTCACCGGCTGTTCATCGACATCATAAAATTGGCCAAAAGCCTGCATGTAGAGTTCGCCTTCCCAACCCAAACGCTGCACGTGTTCCAGGAACAAACGCCGGCCGATGAACTGCCTGATTCGCTGAGCACTAACCCTCTCAACTCGGGCCAACGCAACGCGGCCGAGATTGTCGGGTCAACCGACTCACCCGAGAATCGCCGTGGCTTAGTTCAATTTGGAGACTATCAAAAGTTCGCTGACATTGATGGAAATAACGAGGGTGGTCGCAAAGAATGACAATTGAGAGAGTCTTCATCTGAGTGTATTACCGAGCGAGTCTATGGTATGGTAGAAGCATTCCATTTTATCGCCAATGTACTATTCCTCAAATTGGATTCATCATGCGCCGAGTTTTCTCCCTGCTGATCATCGCTGTTCTATGTAACATTACCTCGAACATTCAGGCCGAAGAATCTTCAAAGCGTGTGCTGGTAATTGGCATCGATGGCAGCCGCTTTGACGCGATGACCAAGGCCAAAACTCCCCATCTAGATCAGTTGATCCAACAGGGTATTCATTCGCCGACCGCACAAATACTGGGAGACCGCTATCGAGAAAATAACACGATCAGTGGACCAGGTTGGAGCAGTATTCTCACCGGTGTTTGGGCCGATAAGCACAACGTGATGGGCAACAGTTTTAAAGAACCCAATCTGAAAGAGTACCCTCATTTCTTTCATTATGTGAAACAAAATGATGCGAAGGCAAAAACCTTTTCGACCGTCGACTGGGATCCTATCGCCAAGTACATTGTGAGCAGTGCTGATGTTTCGCTATCGACCAAAACGAAAGATATCTCTTACGAACAAGCGGATGACAAAAGCGCAGTCGCAGCAGCCGAGTATCTGTTGAAAGAAAACCCAACGGCCATGATGGTTTACTTAGGCGCAGTCGATGAAACCGGCCACGCCAAAGGCTTTCATCCTTC
>NVWB01000082.1 GCA_002733575.1 Blastopirellula sp.
CCGTCATTAAAAATATGACCGAAATGGCTTCCGCAACGCCGACAATGTACCTCTGTTCTGGGGAGAAAAGCCTTATAGTCAGCCTTTGTCAGTACCGCACCCTCAATGGCCGCGTAAAAACTTGGCCATCCAGTGCCAGATTCAAATTTTGTTTCTGAGCGATAAGTCGGCAATTCGCAGGCCACGCAATGAAATGTACCTGTTCTTTTTTCATTCAGAAGCAAGCTGGTCCCCGAGCGTTCCGTACCCTCATTGCGTAGTACCGCAAATTGCGCCTGGGTCAGTCTTTTTTGCCATTCTTCTGGGGTGCGGATAATTTCATAACCATCTAATTCACCTGACGTTGCAGAGTTTCGTCTGGTGATGTTGTAGTAAGTTGTTCCAGCGGTAGCAAAGATTACGGCACTGCCTGCAAGTAAACGGCGGCGGGAGATCATGGTCTATTTCCAATCGGTTTTGGTCCTAATAAGCGATGACACTTAGATGGGGTATAATTTGATTGCAGCAAACCACATCCGCTCCCGCTCGATAACATTTGCGGCAATGGCGCGTGAACATCAGTAAGGCCGGGATAGTGCACTGTTACAATGATTTGCCCCCGCATAGTGTTTTCGCGGGAGCAAGTCGTATCGGCCTATTTCGGCAGTAGCACTTTTTCAACCACGTGAATGACGCCATTGGACTGGTTCACATCAGAGATTGAAATTTTTGCGGCACCACCGGTTTCATCAAAGATATAGATATGGCCATTTCTGATTTTCGCCGTAAGAGCATCGCCACTGACGGCTTGCATATTATAGCTGCCACCATTGGCTTTGATTTTAGTCATCAAATCAGCGGCGGATAACGACCCTGAAACCACGTGGCCCGTCAGAATTTTTACCAATTGACCTTTGTTTTCTGGCTTCAAAAGTGTGTCCACAGTACCTGCAGGCAATGCAGCAAACGCCATATTGACCGGTGCAAACACTGTAAATGGGCCGGGACCTGATAGTGTCTCCACAAGACCCGCAGCCTTAACAGCAGCGACCAGTGTGGTGTGATCCTTGGAGTTCACAGCATTTTCAATAATGTTTCTCGTGGGTAGCATTTTAGCACCGCCAACCATCACCGGCATCATTGAATCCGAAGCAGATAGGGCAACGGTTGGGGCTGCGATAATTGCCAATGCCAGAGCGGCAGAACGAGCAAATGTCTTAATCATTTCGTATTTCCTTTTGTTGAAGCCGGGCGTCAGGAATTGGCACCGCAGCGTCCCATTTGAATGGGATAATAGGAGATACGAAGAGAGGGAGAATATGGTTTCAAAATAATTCCAAAAAAGTGAAATTAAATTTACCCATAGCAATCATCAAATGGCCTGCAACAGACCCGTCGCAACAATTGGGCCGGTTGGTTTGCCGTCCGGCGCGCCACCCGCAGGTTCAAGTGAAATGGCGAGGGTAGCACCGGACTTGAAAACCGATAACAAGGAGCGCGTGATATTTAATGCTGTATTGCCATCGGCGAATATAATGCCAAGAGAAAGCGGTGCCTCACCTTCCGGTATCAGCCACAGCTCTGGTACACGGCTTTCAACATTCGTCAAATTTGCGGCTTGAATATTCAGCACTCCGGAATTCATGTCCATTTGAACCAAAAATGTCGGCTTATTTTCCGCCAGATTAAGGGCGGCAAAAAAACTTAATCTGCCCCTCGGGTCAAACTGCGGTTCACCGACGCGCAACGCAACAATGCTAAAAAGTATTGCGACTGCTGCAATTGAGGTGAATGACAAGCGGCGCCAAAAGACGAGGCTTGACCAAAAACCGGGGCTCTTTGAGGCACTCGTACCCGTATCCGGGGCACCAAATAACTGACTCTCCACCTCACTCCAGACCTTCTCCGGTGCTGGTACCTCCCCAACCTCATCCAACATAGGGGCAAGGCGTTCCTGCCATTCTTCGACCATCAAGCGGAATGAGGGATCATTGACAAACAGCGCATCTGCCCTGTTTTTCTCATTATTCGTCAAAATCCCCAATGCATATTCACTAGCCAACTGCTCATTTGGCCGCTCGGGTGGGCCTGATCCTTTTTTGTTTTTCGAACGGCTCATCGGTTCATACAATCTTTCAGTTTAAGCAAACTTCTGCGAACCCAGGTTTTTACCGTGTTTACAGGCGTTGAAATATTCGCACCAATTTCCTCATAGGTATATCCGTCCAGATAGGCCAGTTTTACAGCCCTTGCATGAATTTCATTCAGTTCATCCAGACAATCTGCAAGCTTACGATTCTGGTCGCCAGCAATGGTATTTTGTTCGGGGCTGGGATTCTTATCGGCAATATCCATCACTTTATCAAGTTCAATGGTTGCGGGTTTTTGCGTTCTTAACCGATCAATCGCATGATTGTGGGCAACGCGCGCCATCCAAGTAATAGGCTTTGAGCGGTTTTGATAATAACTGTCTGCTTTGTACCAGATTTTCACGTAAACCTCCTGCAATGCTTCTTCGGCTAAAGGGCGTTGCTTCAAGATACGCAAACAAATACCAAATAGTTTCGCATTGGTCGCTAAATAAAGGCTGGCAAAGGCCGCACGATCTCCAAGCTGCACTCTGGCAAGCAGTTGTTCAAGGGTGTCATCTGAGTGCATAAATTATTTTTCTACCAAATTCAGTTACATGAAGTGACAAGATATCCATGTAATTTTCGCTGTATACCACAACTAGAGGAGGTTTACCCGCCATTAAGCAAGCAGTTTAACGGCATTGCAATCTATCCATGATAGCAAACTGCTATGCAAACAACTCGGAAAAAAGTTTCAAAACGCAACATTTTTAAAAATGTGTTGTCCCTTACCATCGTCATTCTTTGTACGATTGCAGCTGTTCTTTCTGTAACTGGTAACGCAAAGTTTGAAAAACTCCTTCTGGCGTCCTGCAATTCAGTCAAGAAGGGCATTGAATCAATAGATATTCCAACCGGCAACTGGCAATGCCGGAAACGCCAAATTTATGCAGACTTCCACATCGACAGCCCCTTTGAGAAAGCAAAAAAAGGTAAATTTTGGCAAGGTAAACCAGAAAATCAATGGCTGATGTGGGGAGCCACAAGTGAGCCGGAGGACGATTTTACCATAAACGTCAAATGGAAAGATGATCCTGACCAGTTTACCGGAAATCTTCGGCGGAGCCTTAGGACAATAAAACGTTTACGAGTAGGCAAGATCAGGGTCTCCGTCTCGTATAAATCTATTGATGTGCACGGGGGAACATTTGAGGTTTTACCATTCGTCTATCGCGATCAAACATTGTTGAAACAATGCCTTGGATTTACAAACAAGCAAAGAGATGATCGCGTTTTGGTCCGGGGATGGTTGTGCGCTAAACCGCAATCGACACCCAGTATCGAAAAGCTCGAATGTCTGTTAAGCTCCTTGGCAATTGACGGAATTATAAAACAGGACCGCTCCATCAATTGGTGCTCGAGCTTCGAACAGCAAGTCCAGTCCTAATATAATTTCCCGGTAACGGGTCATTGATTGCCAATTGAGATCGTGCATGGCAGAGCGCAGCAGTTTGATTGGCGAAGAATGTGAGCTATGATGGTTTTTTTGGAATTCAGGAAACCACACCTCAGCGCAGGGAATGCTGCTTTAGTACCCTTTGCTTTTTCGCAACGAACAGACATTCATGAACAATCATCCGCCCAATCCCGGACACAACCTTATCCTCCGCAAATCCCTGTGGAAGCGGATTGACGAGGCTGTTAGGGGATGTGTTTTGTTCGTTCACGCACCCGCAGGCTACGGCAAAACCAGTTTGCTGGCCCATTGGGCAACAAATTCCACCCGGTATTCTGAAAGTGTTCGCTGGATTACTCTTGCCAAGGGCGATGGGGATGAAAAGACATTTTTAATCCAGTTCGCTATTGCCATTGGTAGCGGCGGTGCCAAGCGGAAGCTGTTTTCAGAGTTTGAAAACCTGACCCTCGATGGTTTGCACCGTCTTGTTATGGAACGGTTGCGCAAAAGTGACGAACGGTTGTTGATTGTGCTGGACGATTATCATCTGGTTGAATCAGAACAAATCAACGCATTTTTGGGCAAGGTCACCTCGCACCCGGCCTTTCTAAACCACTGCCTCATCGTATTATCACGGACGCGGCCCTCAATTTCGGTAGGGAAATTGTGGATCGATGGACAACTCACAAGTCTCAATGCCGCTGATTTGGTGATGTCGGAAGAAGAAGTGGGCAATATGCTGGCTCTGATTTCGCCGGGGCTGATAGGTTCAAATTTCAAAAGCGTTTATCAAAAAACCGAAGGCTGGGCGGTCGCCGTTCGCATGGCAGCTCTTGTGGTAGAGCAAAATTCTACTGGCAGCGATCCGCTGGCAAATTTCACCGGCGCACAGGTGGATGTGGCGCACTATCTGGCCGAGCATCTAACGTCTGATTTGTCTGAAAATGACATGCAGTTTCTTATGCTTTTATCGCCGCTCGACCGCTTCAGCATTGCACTTTCAGAGGAATTGACGGGCGTCACCGATGCGACCGTGCGCCTTGCCAGATTGGAACGACTGGGTGTTCCCATCAATTTTCTCGATGAGGAGCGAAGCTGGATGCGCTTGCACCCGGTATTTCAGGATTTCCTACTCGCCCGCACATTCCCGCAAAAAACCTCGATTGCCGATATTTTGGCAAGGACAGCAAAGTGGTTTCATGATCAAGGTGATATTGAACGTGCCGTTGATCACGCTCTGCTGGCACAAGATTTTGAACTCGCAGCTGGGATACTGGAAAAATCTGGTGGTTGGCGATTGCTCTATGCAGGTGCCGGCGAAATACGCCGAATTCTTCCTTCTCTTCTTTCCGGACTGCCGGAAGACAAGCACGTGCTCTTTCCCAGAACATGGCTTGGCTATGCGATCATGTTGGCAAAAGATGGAGACGTATTTTCAGCAAATCAGGAATTCGAACGTATCAAGGTGCAGCTGGTTGAGCCGGATGAGGCCTTACTGAGAGAGTTGCGATTAATCGAACAACTACTGGCGCTTTACGCCGATAACCCGGCCTCGCGTCTCGAGACTGAAGCGCTGATGGATGATTTGAAACACCTCGGCCATGACGCGATTCAAAATGCTCTGGCCCTGAATATTTTATGTTTTCATAGTCTGCAATTCAGTGCTTTTGATAAAGCATTGAATTTTGGCCTGCTTGCTGTCCGCGAGTTTCAAAGAACGAATGCGTTTTTCGGCGAAGCCCATCTACACACCCATATAGGTCAGGCGCATTTCATGCAGGCCGATGCGCAGGCCGCTAATAAGGCCTATCTGGAATTGCGTAACGCAGCGCAAAACTTGCTGGGAGAACGTTCAGACCTTGAAGCGATGGCGGAAGCGTTAAACGCTGAAGTTTTGGTTGAGCAAGGTGATTTCTCCGCCGCTAAAAACGCTCTGTCATGGACCTTGCCGCAACGAGAGTTGAGTGCAATCATATTTTATCCCTTTGTTTTGAATAGCTTACGGGATAGTTCGCTTTTTTATGTGTCAGTTCTGTGTCAAAAATTACATCGTTCAAGGTTGGGTCAGTCATTGCATGGCCGTAAGTTTTTATTATTTGGCTTGCATCTTTCCAGCCTCCAATTTTTGCGATTGTTACGATATCAATGTTGTTGTGGAGTAGCGTGGTTGCAAATCCGTGGCGGCATGAGTGAAACGATAAGTGTTTGATTTTCGCTCGTTTGATGACTGCGTTCCAAGGCTCCCGGGCTGTGTCTCTGGCCGAATACCTAAACACTTTATCATTATTACGCCTGCTACATGGGATATTTGCTAAGGCAATCACAATGGGTTGTGGTAGGTGAGATGTTCTCTCGGCCCCAATCTTTGTTTGACGAATAAGTGCCGTGCCATTGTTCAAATTTACATCACCCCATCGAAGGTCGATGGCTTCGGAGATACGTGCGCCGGTTCCAAACATGAAATAGCATAGGGCACCAAGATGCGGGGATGCGTGTTTGGCGAAGGATTTCACCCAATCCAAAGTTGCTGGCTCCTTGATTTTCGTCACAACGGGAAATCGTTTCACTGATATTCTGTTGCAAAGTTCCATGCTGGCGGAGTGATTAATGATTGCCTGGGTGGGTACGATCACGTGACGGTTGCGTGTAGCCGGTCCGGCATTTGGGTAAAGCTTGATTGCAGACTGCCGTATCGCTCCGGGCGTGATTTTTGAAATAGGTTCATTCTGCCAAAAATCTTCAATACGATCTAAAAAGCGGGTGGATTTTTCGGCATCACGATAAAGATTGGCTGCATTGGCAAATGTCAGATGCGCGGACGGCCCATCGAGATGACGTTTCCAGTAGTTCGTTTCGACTTCCGAGGCGATTCTTTTTGCGCGGCTTTTCTCCGGCGTTTCTGTAGAGCCGCGTAGTCTCTGTCCGGCGACAGTCCCCCTGTAGTGCCAGATTTCGCCCCTGCGGTAGATTTTGAGTGACATGATCGGCCTTCCTGCATGATTATCTCAACGTCGGAATTTGACAAGAACATCTTTTTTCCAATGATAGAGCAAGCATTATTTTTTCTCGCAAGCTCACGAACGGTGCGTTCGGACACGTCCAAATGCTCTGCTAGTTGAGCTGGTGTGTGAAATTTAGGTAGCGCCATGCGATTTTACCTTTCTAAATATCACGGTTTCGGTTGTAAAAACTTCGCGCTCGCATTTGGGACAAACGCGACGGCGTTTTACGGTTCCGTCTTCTTGGGGGCGGGTATCCGCGACGATTGCGTATTGCCCGCCGCAAGGGCAGGGAAATTTCTTTCCAACCATTAAGACCGCCCCCCAATATCGGCTTTCAAGGCGTTCAATAGCGCCCGTTGGGTTGCGTCCTTGGTGGCGAGTGCTGCTAACACCGTATCGTCGATAGTGTTTTCAGATACGATATGATGAACGACAACCGGCTTTGTTTGCCCCTGCCGGTCCAATCGGGCGTTGAATTGCAGATACAATTCCAGCGACCAGTTTAGCCCGAACCAAACGACATTGTTGCCGCCATGCTGCAGGTTCAAACCATGCCCGGCACTCGCCGGGTGCGCTAACAACATGGGGATTCCGCCAGCGTTCCAACGCTCGATTGTCTTCGGGTTGGTGCCGATCACTTCGGCTTGTGGGAAACGCTTTAAGAGGCGGGCAAGATCGGTTTTATAGTTGTACGCCACAAGCAATGGCTGCCCGGCTGTTTCGTCGACCAAGTCGGACATGGCCGCCAGCTTGGCGTCGTGGACCTCGATCCAATTCTTTTCTTCATCGATATAGATCGCGCCATTTGCAAACTGTAAAAGTTTGTTTGACAAGGCGGCAGCGTGCAATACTTCGACGATTTCGTCGTCCCCCACTTCGAGCAGGAAATCCCGTTCAAGCTGTCGGTATTGTTCGCGGGCCGCGTCGGGGATATCGACGGCGATTGTCGTATCGACCCGTTCGGGCAGTTCGAGGTAATCCGCTGCCGACAACGTGAGACAAACGTCTTTCAACTTATCGTATATTTCGTCGTCTGCGTCTTTGCGCAAAGTCCAAGTGTAGCCGTGAAAATCGCTCACAAAATGCCGCCGCTGATAGCCACCAAACGTCTTTCCCAACCGTTCGCCCCGGTCCAGTAGAAAGATTTGCGACCAAACGCCTAGAAGGCCGTTACTTGCCGGGGTGCCTGTCAATTCGATCAGACGCGAGATAAAGGGCAGCATCTTGCGCAATGCTTTGAAGCGTTTTGCCTTCGACGATTTGAAGCTAGACGCTTCGTCTATGACGACCATGTCATAGGGCCAATCTTTGCCGGTTTGCTCGACAAGCCACGGCACCAATTCGCGATTGATAATGTGGATATCTGAACGGTCGTTTTGTAGGACGTTTAAACGTTGTTTCGGGCTGCCCGCAATCCGGTTCATGGACAAGTGTTGCGTGTGCTGCCAACGCTGGATTTCTTCCGGCCATGTGTGGATCGCGACGCGTAGCGGAGCGATAACGAGAACCCGACCGACTTCGAAACTGTCCAGAAGGTCCGCAACAGCCGTCAACGTACTAACGGTCTTCCCGAGGCCCATATCCACCCATAAGGCGCATGACGGGGTTTCTTTGATGAAATCCACGGCCCGTTCTTGGTATGCATGGAGGTCGTCACGCGAAAAGCGCGATACCGTCTTCAATGCTGTCGATAACATGGACTTCGAACCCCTCTTTTTCTAGTTTCTTGTGAATGTGGGCCTGCAGCTTGGACGGTTTCCGTCCGGTCGCCTTGAACTCGATAATGATAATCTGACTTGCTTTGAAGAACAGCCGATCCGGTACGCCGCGATAATTCGGGCTTACCCATTTGTAGGAAATCCAGCCTTTGGCCTTGGCGAATTCGGTCACCTTTTTTTCGATGGGGGCTTCACGCATTACCGAACCCCTCAAAAATTGGATGCTTCGAACTCTTGTCAACAATGCCGAATTGCACCAACACTTTTTCAGCTTCTACGCACTGTTCGATACTGAACCGCCCGACATGGGCTTCATCATCCGGCAGCCCTAACCCGGTTCGCAACATCCTATAGAGGTGGGCGCGGCGCATTCCCCGATTGCCCTTACTTTCGTTTTGCCAATACGGGTCCATGATTTTGTGAAGGCGGCTTCGCGCTTGCCGGGTGCTTTCACCGGTGGGCAGGCCAAGCGGGCGGGATGATTTTTTATGGCAGCCGCAACGTGCGCCACATTCAACGCAAACCCAAAAAATCAATTTTCGCAAATCGGGTCGACGTGGAAAGATGATCCCGCCGGTAGCCTTGCGGGTGGGTATGTCACAGTGCAAGCAGTTGGGGGCGTGTCTATCCATTGGCCGCAACCTTTTTCCAATAGGTGTGGTTTGTGCCGCGATGCTTAATCGCGCAATCGGCGTGTTGGATTAGCCAGCGGCCCCCGATTGCGGCTAGTTCAAGTTTTTCATATGTGCGCCGGGACGGACGTTCAAAATGGCCTTCGCCAGTAGGAACATGCCCGCCGCACCGATAACACTTTCCGGGGAAACGGTTTCGCATTAGTATTTCTTACCGCCAGCCGCCCGGGTTTCAAGCTGGTGATCTTCCCGGGTCGCGTTGTAGCGATTTTTCTCGATAATGGCCCCGGCGAGGTCCAGTTTAAGCGCTCGTGCGGTGTCGAATATACGGATAACACAATCGGCTAGTTCGACTTCACGACCGTCCCGGTGTGGGAGTTTGTCGTCCATAAGACCTTTGCGATCTGCTTCAAGCGCCTCGGAAAGTTCGGAGTGCATTAGTGCGATAACTTCCCCGAAATTTCGTTCGATTGATGCACCGGTTTTTAAATCGGTATACCATCCGGCGTCGACTGCTGTTTTCCGGGCGAGATCAATTGCGGCGTTTAAACCCTGTTCAGCTAACCGTTCTTGCTCTGTCATTTTCTAATCCTTCCGATATCTGTAAGTTGAGTACCCGGCTGCAGCCAACGGGAAGTTGGGCAGCCAATCGGGTTGTTTCGACATGAAGGCGGCTAAGTCGTCGCCCGTTCCGTCTTCGGTAATTTCTGCGATAATTTCGTCGTGAACCGTCAAGATGATCGGGAAGCCCGACCGATCGATTTCGGGCATGTTGGCCGCCATGATATCCAACGCGAGTGATTGGCAGGCGTTCTCGACGATCTTGCCGCCGTAAGTGTAGAGCCGTTGCCATTTTCCCCACATACCGCCGGACGCGGTGCTGTCGATCCCCATATACGTTAGGACGCCGTCTTCTTCGGAGTATTTGGGTTCTGCGTAGCAAAGGAAATTGCCCGAGGGCAGGCGGCAAAGCAGATATGGAATTCCGGCGTGTCGCTGGATTTTGAATTTTAGCCAGCGTCCGGCGGCGTATGTTTTGCCCGGGTTCTGGATCGCCAGCCGGGCGGCTTCCTTGCACGACTTCCAAAGTTGGACAATTTTCGGGTGGCGACCGCGCCAAGCGAGTTTGATTGTCTCGCGCAACAACCATTCGTTTTGGTCGGCTTCGGGGTTTCGTTCCCGGCCCCATTTGGTGTAGTTGGCTTTTGCCGATGATAGATATTTCGGATCAACGCCCGCGCGGATCGTGTCAGCGTGATCGGCCATAACGACGCCATACGCCTTGCAGAATGTTTCTAGTGCGCCGTATCCGCCTTCGTATCCGAGTGCCAATTCCGGCACTTTACCGAAGACATTGCGGTCGCGTTTGCTGATATCGTAAGGGCCTTGTCCCAAGATGCTGCCAGCGGTCACATTGTATAAATCTGGCCCCGTTCCTGCGTCGTATTCGAAAAACGCTTCCAGCTTCCATTTCTCGCCAGCAAGCCACGCATTAACGCGGCCCTCAATATTTGACAGATCGGCGACCGCCAATTCCTGATTGTCCGGCGCGACCACGACCCCGCGCAAGGCGGCGGAACCGTAAGTCATAAGATCGTCGAACAATTCTTCGTGCATGTCAGCTTTTAGCGCCCGGATATACAGATCAACGGACCGTTGCGGGGGCAGGCCCCTAGCGGGCAAATTCTGGGGCTGGAAATTTCTGCCAGAATTTCCGGTTACGTGAATTACTCCATCGCGTCGTACTAAGAAAAAACCGGTCTCGGTAGCGGCGCAGTAGACCGTTCCGCTAAAGTTGGTTGCAGACCAGTTGTCCTTATTAACGGTCACTGCATTGCCGCTTGTGGTGATATTCGCGAACCAATAGCCGTTACTTCTTTGCGTTAAAGTGCCAGCAAAGCCAGCCAAGTGCGCCATCGTTACGGTCCATTCTGCGTTGACGCGCTTTTTTGCACAAACTTCTATTTGTTTATCGCGCCGGTTCCCCCCGTCCCAGTATTTAATTTCATCACAAAAAACTACAGGGCTGTGGCCTTCTTGAAGCAGCCACGGGCCGAAATCACGTTTTACAAGCCACGAAGGCGCGGTCTTTCGAGAAACGCGCACCCACAACACCCCATTTGTTTTTTGGCCTGTTGTGTACTTGATCCGCGCGGATGCCAGCAATTTCAGGCACCGGGTGTATTTGCGGCGTTTTCTAAATGACCATTCGACAGCGCTTCGTCCTTCGTAACCGTCATGTTGGAGCATGACTAAAATACGTGTCTGTAAAGTTGAAACCATGTGGTTGCGCCAAACGCCTCCACGGGGCACACCTTGGAGCGTTCTACCAAATGCGGCCCCCGCCGATATCGACCCCCGTGCTGCACATAAAGTGTGTTCGGGTGTCATTGACGCGCTGATCCTGTTTTTTCGGGCAGCGTGGATCATTGGGCCGTCGTATTGAAAACAGACATGGTCTGCATGTGCAAAACGGATATCGCCAGCTTTCCATTGTGCGATGACACCCCCGCGCCATTCTTCTATCCGCACCCAGCCATCTTTTGTCAGCACTTCGTGATCCCCGGTGAGGCACCACCGGCGGGTTCGTGCCGCGCCACGGAATTGCAGCCCGCCCCGGAAACGTCCGTCACTGGAAACTGCCGGTTGCAGCGTCGCGTATTTGGCGGTCGATGTTTTGTTGGCTAGAATACTCAATTCCATCAAACGGCGGCAATCCGCGTCCAACTCGTCGTCACCGCCCAATATGTCGCGGAAGGTTTCCGCCCGGGTGTTATCGAGGTCCAAGTCGAATGTTTCATTTAGGAACCGCATAAATTGCACCCGCAATGTGGGGCGCTCGACAACGCCGTCCGTTAGCCGGATGAATTCTTTGGCCATGCGGGCCTTTTCCGCGACGGCGGCTTCCGCGCCCGCTTTTACCAACTCTTGGTCGACCTTGAAGCCCCGGTCGTTGATCCGTTGGTCGAGGTGATACATAGCGATGTCGCTTGGCTTCCAGTTCCAATTCGGCAGCCGTTTGTCGACTTCGCGCATGGCTTCGATATCTATTCCCGCGTATCGCTTGAATTCTGCCCATTCTTCGGGGTGGGTGGTTTTATCGTAACGGTCGGCTTTGTGGTTGCTTGGCGCGGGTTTGCAGAACCGATTAATCAGTTTCTTGCCACTTGCCAGCTTCGCTTTGTCCGCCGGTACACCCAACAGCCTGCCGACCGCGTCCAAGCTGCCGGGGTAGGCGTGGGAGTACGCCTTGACCATTGTGCAGCGCCAACGCTCTAACCGGGTGTCGATACCCAAGCCAAGACGAAGGATAGCGCGATCAAAGGCCGCGTGGTGTGCGGTGATATCGATATCGTCGTCGAGAAGCCAGCCGTACAAATCCCCGGGCATTATGTCTTCGGTGCGATCCCACTCCAAGACCGGGCCGTCGTCCAGCGCGTAAGTAGCCAACAAAACTTCGGCAGTTTCCGCGTAGCGGTGCGTGCCGACGCTGATATCTGTTTCGTTATAGGTTTCGAAATCCAAATATAAATTGCTCATAAATTTCTATCCAGCGCTATTGGTGAGTTACCGCCGCCCGATTGCCGGGCGGCGGGGTTATCAAAAGGCCCGCGTTAAGCCGCCAAGAAGTCGTCTTCTTCGCTGTCGCTATTGTCGTTTGCGGCAGTACCGAAACCGGACATTGCATCGTCGACGCTCACATAGGAGCCGTCCAACGCTTCGCCATCGCCAGCGAATTGGATCGCAACCAGTTCAGCGTTAATGCGTTTGCCGTACTTGTTGTCTTGCGCCCAAAGTCCGATTTTGACGTTGACGTAGCAACCGGCATAAATCGAGCTATCGGCTTCGTTGGTGATTACCCCGGGGCCTTTGGCGTCGATCACGACCGGGCGGTCTTTGCTGTTGGCCGACAAGATCATAAAGCCTTCGTATTCGGCCCGGCCCTTGTCGTCCCCGTCACGCAAACAACGTTTGTCGGAGGGCAGTTTGTGTTTTTTAAACCTCTCCGCCGCAAGCGTTTCGATATCGTCTTCGATTTCTTTGATCGCCGTTTTGTGGGTGCGCAAGTCCAGCATCAAAGCCGCGCCGCACTTGCCTTCTTCGCCGTTGATGGTTGGGCGGGTGAACAAATGCGGGAATGAAACTCGCGCACTGTTGATCATAATAAAGCCGTCTCTATCCATGTCGTATTTCCTTGTTTCAGTTTTATCTAAGCGACTTCTTTGAACCCCTCGGTGGGGTCGATTTCCAACGCCTGTCGCTTGTCGGACGTTGGGGCGATTGCGGGTTTTCCTTTCGGTTTGTGGGTGTGTTTTTTGACAATCAGGCTGTTCTTACCCAAGTGTTTTTCGGCTGCTGTGATGCCAATAACTTTGCGGGTGAACACGACCGCTGCTGTGAGTTTCCGCGCCAAGGCTTTGCCCGCCGCTTCTTCGTCAATCCATTTACGATCTGATCGACCCGTGACCAGTTTGTAGTCAGGGACTTCGCGGCCCGCTTCCAATTCACCAAAGGCGTAGGCTTTAACGGCCTTTACCCAATTCGTGAGAATGTCGAGTTGTGGCAACAGCATGGCGATTTCAGCGTTGGTGAGTTTCGCCATGTCTTTAAGCGTCAACGGCTCACCTACCGCTGTGAAACCGCTAACTGCTGTTTTGACGTTGAATTCGGCCAGTGCGCGGCACGACCCTTTGGCCTTGCAGAACCGGCATTGTTTTTCGCCGGGCTTGGCTATCGGATCGTCCGACAAAGCGTTTTTGGCAGCGGGCGCTAATTCGATATCGGCCCACTTTTCCAGATCGTCGCGGGTGATTTCCCATTCGTCAATATGATCCATGCGGGGCTGGATAATCACCAGTTTGAGCTTTTCGAAGTCGTAAAGGAATTCAAAGTCGTTTAAACAGCCCAAGCCGTAGATCATGGCTTGCGGATTACCCTCAACAAAAACCTGAACGCCCTTGCCGTATTTCAGATCGACAACGGTTATCGTGCCATCGTGCAAAATGATTGCATCCGCCGTGCCAAAACCACCGGGCACCCACTTGCTGAAATCAACGCGCTGTTCGACTAGGAGTTTGCCGGGTTGGTCGCGTACGTAGTCGATATAAAGTTGAACCGCATCGACCATTTCTTGATCGACAACAAAATCCAAGACGCTGCCGTCGTCATTCGTGACAGAAATCACCTCTCCCAAATAATCATCGGCATTTGTGCCCCCGCGCAAGCACTGTTCGGCCACATCATGGGCGGCGGTGCCTTCGGCGGCGAATACGCTGCCGCTGTCCGGGATGTGCTCTTCAAGAGATATCGAGGCGGGGCAATTCATCCAGCGATGTGCGCCGGAAGCGGATAGTTTTGCGTGTGCTGTCATGTTTGGGTTTCCTTTTTGAAATTCGGTGGCGGGGTTCTCGGAACCAGCCCCGCCAGTCTGGCCATGCAGTAGTCGAACGCCTTCCGAAATTAGTCGGCGACGATCCGCGCTTGTTCCGCGAACGGGTCGTATTCGCGACTGATACGGAATTCATAGACCCCGCTTTCAAGATCGAAATTTTCGTGTGCGTGGTCCGCTTCTTGGCGAAGGGAAGACGGGTTATCTAGAATGGCGTAAAGAATACGCATTCCTGCTGGGACATCGCTTGTCCGTTCCATAACTTCGCCGTCCGGGATCACATGGTGGTGCCCGCTTTCACTATGCGAGATAATGAAAGCACCGGACTTGGACCGTTCAACAGATTTCGTTTCGATGTCCGTTGGAAGGGCGGCGATTTTCATAATTGCGACTTCGCCTTGTTGGCCAATTTTCTGCTTCATAACAGTTCCTTTTTTAAGTTCTGACTGGTGGGAATTCGAAAGACTTGGGCGTTTCACCAACTCGCCAAGCTTGAGCCGCCAACACCGTGTTGATCGGCGATCCGTCAATGTCGCTTTCGTAAGGGACACCCTCGACGATGATCCCGTTACGCGGGCATTCGGCTTTCAAAAAGCGCCCCGGGCGATCTAGCCCGGGCAACGTCAATTCGATAAGTTCGCCGTGATCAGGGTTTTCGTCCTTGTCGATTGTTTTACTTTTGAGAACGTCCAACATGCGCGGCCAACCGATGATCGCTGCACCTGCAGCGCGTTCCTCAACATTTTCAGTTTTCAGGATTTCGGCGGGGTCGATAGTTTCCCGGTTCTCGATCCATTCACCCGGGACTTTCACGCCGTGCCAGTGGTAGAGGGACCAGCCATCGCGCCAACGGTGACTTGGGCCGTCTTCACAATGGGGGCGGTTTTCAGCATCCATATGGATAAATTCGGGGAAGTCGGACACGATGCAAAAATCTTCGTGCATCACGCGAAAGCCGCCGTGGATCGCCGCTTGTTCCCAATGGGCGTAGGCGTTATGGCAGGACAGTTCCAAACCAAGAATGTCGCGACAGGCGGTTAGGTAACCGTCATACCCGGCCCACATATTGCCGCCCTGCATGTTGTCCCACCAGCGTCTAGCGCAAGCGAGGCCCAATTCACCTGCCATGTCGTAACAAGCAATACTAGCACCCGTTGCGGCACGCGTTGCGGCATACGTTGCGGCATCCGTTGCGGCATCCGTTGCGGCACGCGTTGCGGCACCCGTTGCGGCATACGTTGCGGCACGCGTTGCGGCATACGTTTTAGATTTTTTCCCGGTGTGCAAGATTGCAGCGGAAGCACCGTAAGCGAAGGCCATAACAAGCGGGGACGGTACGATAATCACCCGGGGATTTTTCAAATTGGCAGCTGCATAAATTCCTTCGATTGCCGGGACAATTTTACCGGGCTCGATTGGTTCGGTCCGCAAAGCTCTGGAAATCCAAAGGTCTGCATGTTTATCCATCCGGGCCTTTTCGGCGGTTGTGATCCCGCCTTCGGCCTTGGATTTGGTGCGAATTATGCGGCCCATTATGCAGCTTCCTTCTGATCAAGGTCCGCGCACGCTGCAAGAACGGCGGCGTAATCATCTTCGGAAATGAATTTTATCAGGTGTTTGCCGTCAGCGAATTTTTCAAGGATCGCCAAAGCCGCAGGTTTGCCGTGTGCGTCCCTGACATCCAATAGCGCTTGTTGGACATCGTCGTGCGAGATAGCGGCATCTTTTTCGTCTGCCGTTTCTTCGACTTCCGGTTCTTTCGCCACCTTCTTGGGCTTCGCCTTATTGGTATTGGCAGCCTTCGCACTGGCGGCAGGTTCCGTTGTGCCTTGTGCCTTGATGGCTGCAAGAATTTCCCTCAAAAGGGCGGTCTGTTCTTTGAGTTGTTCTTCGATCATTGTTTCGTCTTTCTGTTCGAGGTTTGATTTCAATTCTTCAATTTCGGCTAGGAACTGCTGGTTTTCGTCGTAAAATTCCCGGGCCTTTGAAACTTCATGCGCGACCTGTTCTTCGAGTTTTTCGATCCGGTCTTCGTACTCGTCTTCAAGTTTTTCCTTTTCGGTTTCCCACGCTTGGCACTCGGGACATTCGGCGTTTTCTAATCCCCCTACAGCTTCCGTAAGCTCCAAAATTTCGGCCTTGAGTTCGTCAGTTGATGTCTCCAATCGTTCTGCGAATTCACGAACAAGCGGGGTATCGTCGTAACGAAAATCGCGGATCAATTCGTTGTCGGTGAACTTGTTGAACGGGGTCCAAGGCGCGGTCATGCGGCGACTGCTAATTCTTTTTGGAGTTCTGCCGCATGGGTGCAAAAACCGTGGTCCGGCTCGGGCAGATACAACGCGGTCCAGCTATCGAATTGCGGAATGCCGCGCGGTCCGTGGGTCTTTTCGTGATCGGCAATCGCCACTTCGTAAAAATCGGTGGCGACTTCCGGGTCGCTGAACGAAAGGAACGTCGCCCATTGGCCGTTCGAATATTCCTGTAAATGGAAGGGCTTCGCCGGGGTTTGGCCGCCATTGACGGTTTTGAATTCCCGTAAGCAAAAATGATAGGGGCCAACCCTGCAGGCTAGGAGTGTTTCGGGGGTGCGTGTCATTGGGCCACACCACGCTTAATGTAGGGAGTGCTGTCGTTAATTCGGGTGTTCATACCTTCGCGGAATTGCCGCATAATTTTACGGCCCGTTGTTGGCCACCACGTAGACAATCCGGTTTTGAATTCTACATCGGGGTTCGCTTTTGCCCGTCGAATTGCAGCGACGTATGCGGCGAGTGGAACGCGCCTATTGATCGCGGGCAATGAAATGAAAAGTTGGTGTTTGCGTGTTGCGGTTTTCATGTTTTCGTTCTCCGTGTTCGTCGCACCCCGCGATTGGTTTCTTCCGAGTGATAATGGGGGCCTCGGCTTCCACTTCTTCGGCGGGGTGCTATGGAGAACTTATACACATTCGTATATTTACACAAGGCATAAAATACAAATATGTATAATTATTTTGACAATGGGAGTTTGAACGCCTATAAAAAAAGGAGCACCAGCGTTAACTGGTGCTCCGATCCGTTAAATGAGAATTAGGAAGAATGGCATCAATGCCCAAAGGCATTTAGCTAAATCCACCTTAATCTCAACGGTTACTGTTAAGCGTCTCTGCTTTTTCATGGCAGATACTCCTAGCAGGCGGTACCGGTACCAACCTGTGAGGGTTGATAAGGGAAGTACTTATAGAGCGCCCTAGCTGGCGCTTGGAGGTCGCAGTTCTAGACCTGCGTCAACCGTTCGGCAGTCCATCCGTTAAAGGTCGACGTATTGGTTGCTGCCTATAGCCCCTGTCTTTATCAGGGACACAGGGCGCAAAGTCGCCCTATCAGGCGTGTCGGGTTGCTCTTTTGAGGAGTCCCGGCGCGTCCTGAATAGAAGTATATTAAATAGTACTGGGGTGAAGTCGAATCATTGGCGGGATTTCTTCTCAAGATT